>JABHKC010000165.1 GCA_018692315.1 Bacteroidota bacterium
AATATGATACAAGAAAGGAATCACATAAAGGTATTTGTAGCTACTACGGTTTATAATTTTGAAAGTGACTTAAATCGTATCTATGAGTTATTAGATAATTTAGGTTACGATGTATATATGTCTCACAAAGGAAGCATTCCTCTGAACAGTCGTTTATCCAACCTTATAAATTGCACTGATGGTGTAGAAGATTGTGATGTATTTCTAGGCTTTATTAGACCGTCATATGGCTCCGGTGTTTTAAAAAAAGGAGATAAATCGATAACACACTATGAATTTGAGACTGCTTATAAATTAGATATTCCACGCTTTGTTTTAGCAGATTACAGAGTGCCTTTTACCAGAGATTTATTCAGAAATAATAAAGTAATAAAGGATACTACCAATGAAGTATTAAAATTTGAGGATATTTCTTTCAAGGATAATAAGGTAATGGATACCCGTAGTGTTGAAATGTATAACGAAGCAATAAAAGACAAAGAAAAGCCAGCATCTAAACGAACTGGTAATTGGGTTCAATCTTATGTCGATATTAAAGATATTGTGTTACATCTTGAATCTCAATTTAAATATCCTGAACGGATTAAAAAATTAATAAATAACTCAAAATAATATATTATGGCAGCACAATCTTTTATCACAAAGCTCTTGAAGCAAGAAGATGTTAATATTGAGTTTAAATCTAAATTCAATATTCAGCTTACATTACAGACCGTATGTGCCTTTTTAAATGGTGAAGGTGGTTGGGTTTTAATAGGATATACAAATAAAAAAGCTATCGGTATAGCGGATTATGTCGAAGAAAAACTTGAAGAATTAGAAGCAGCAGTATTAAATAAAATAATGCCCCAGCCTTTGGTATACATAAATGAGGAATCATATCAGGGCAAAAAGCTTATTTTGGTTAATGTTCATAAAGGTTCCAATCAGCCTTATTCGTATGATGGTGAATATTATGTTCGTATGGGCAGTTCTACAAAAAAGGCAAATCCTGATGAAATAAGTTTACTTCTAAGGACAAGTCAGCCACAAACCTCTGTATGGGAGAAAATAAGTGTAACCGATGCTACAATTGATGATTTAGATAAAGACGAAATTCTTGCAACTATTAAAGATGCTAAAATTAAAGATAAAGGAAACAGTTTGCCGGAGTCTGTTGATGACTTTTTGTCTTATTTTAAAATGCTAGATTATTCTTTTGTAAGTAATGGAGCGATGCTTCTTTTTGGCGGAAAACCAGCAAAATATATTCCTCAGTGCAGAATAAGGATTACTGTTATGCCTTTCGGAAAAGAAGGAGGAAGTTTTGCCGACGAGGTGTTTATTGAAGACAATCTGTTTATAAGCTACAATAGAGTGATAGATTATTTCACAAAGAATTTACCACTTATTAGCGAATTTAATCCAGCTACAGGGCACAGACAAACTGCACCTAAATATCCAAATGAAGCACTCCGTGAGGCTGTAATAAATGCGATAGTTCATCGAGATTATTCCGATTTTTCAGGAGATGTCACGATAAATATTTATACCGATAAGGTTGAAATAATAAATTCGGGTGAAATCCCTGCAAATATTATTACTGAAGATAATAAGATATTGCTGCATCATTCTGTTTTACGAAATCCGTCTATAGCCCATATATTCCATTTAAGAGGTAAAATGGAGAAAGTGGGACGGGGTTTAAGTTTGATTAAGAATCAGTTTATCAAAGCAGGATATAAATCACCTGAATGGCGAAGTAAAGGAGGTTATACTACCTTAACTCTACATACTGAATCGGAACAGTTAAATGATAGAATGAATGAGTATTTAGCACAGCTCAAAAAAAGTAGTTTCTTTACTAGTAAGGAATATGAACAGTATTTTTCGGGGCGGATATCGGAAAAGACTGCTCGGAATGATATTTCTCTATTAGTTAGAAGTAAATATATTAATAAAGAAGGACAAGGCCCTTCCACTAGATATATAAGAACAAATAAAGAATTGCCGGATGTTGCCGGATAATATTTAAGTAGTCGTGCTAATAAAGCTTATTCAATGAGTATAAATAGTAATAATGTTAGTAGTTATAGTAGTGTTACTAAAGTAGCTCTTATAAATAGTAATGCTAATGCTTTTACCGGATATTGCCAAGTAAATACTTTAAGAGATATTGTTTGTAGGCGTACTGAAAGCTGTGAATTACCTGATAGTGTAGATGATATAAAAGATGATAGTTCTGCTGATAACATATATGGCTTTAATAATATTACCAGATATTACCGAATAAATAAGTATCAAATTAGTGCTGATAGACTTATTAAGAATGAAGATACAGTTAATAATAGTATTGCAACTACAGCAACGCTATGAATTGCCGGAAATTACCGGATAGATTAAAAAGTACATTTATATAGAACTAAAATGACCGATTCAAGCATAATATCAAAAATATGGAACCTCGCTGGCGTACTTCGTGACGATGGCGTAGGCTATGGTGACTACTTAGAGCAAATTACTTATCTGTTATTCTTAAAAATGGCAGATGAATTAAACAAACCACCCTACAATAAAGGGTTGCAGTTTCCTCGCATAAAGGATGTAGAGGGCAAAGAAATTGCAGATGGTGAAACCTGTGATTGGGAAACGCTATCGAGCAAACGAGGTGCTGAATTAGAATCGTTCTATTCGCAATTGCTACGCAGTTTGAGCACCGAAAAAGGAATGTTAGGGCAAATATTTACCAAGAGCCAAAATAAGATACAAGACCCTGCTAAGCTTTCGCGTGTAATCAACATGATAGACCAAGAACAATGGTCGATGATGGGAGCCGACATTAAAGGCAAGATTTACGAAGGTTTGTTGGAAAAGAATGCCGAAGATACCAAGTCGGGCGCAGGGCAATATTTTACCCCTCGTGCTTTGATAAAAACAATGGTGGCTTGTGTGCAACCCAAACCCATGAAAACCATTTCCGACCCTGCATGTGGCACAGGCGGTTTCTTTTTAGCTGCTTACGATTGGATTGTAGCCAATAACCAACTCGACCGTGAAGAAAAGGAGTTTATAAAAAACGATACTTTTCACGGAAATGAAATTGTAGCCAACACACGCCGTATGTGTTTAATGAATATGTATTTGCACAACATTGGTGAGATAGATGGTATGAGCTTCATTTCATCAAATGACGCTTTGGTCTCCGACGAGGGTAGCCGCTACGATTATGTTTTGGCTAATCCACCTTTCGGCAAGAAAAGCAGCATGACCATTACCAACGAACAAGGCGAAGCTGAAAAAGAAGATTTAAGTTACAACCGTCAGGATTTTTGGGAAACCACTTCCAACAAACAGCTTAACTTTTTACAGCACATAAAAACACAATTAAAAATTACGGGTGAAGCTGCCGTAGTTTTACCCGATAATGTATTATTCGAAGGTGGTGCAGGCGAAGAAGTCCGAAAACAATTAATGCTGACTACCGATTTACATACCATTCTGCGTTTACCAACAGGCTTGTTTTATGCACATGGCGTAAAAGCAAATGTGTTATTCTTCGATAACAAAGCAGCTAGTAAAGAAGCACAAACCAAAGAAGTGTGGATTTATGATTACCGTACTAACATTCATCATACGCTTAAGAAAAAGCAAATGTCTATGGCTGATTTAGCCGACTTTGTTAAGCTGTATAATCCTGATAATAGACACAAACGAACTGAGACTTGGAGCGAAGAAAATCCCGATGGACGTTGGCGTAAATATGCTTATGAAGAAATACTGGCGAGAGATAAAACCAACTTGGATATATTTTGGCTCAAAGACAAAAGTCTGACTGATTTGGATAATCTACCAGACCCTGATATTTTGGCAAACGAGATTATTGAAAACTTAGAATCGGGATTGAATAGTTTTAAGGGAATAATGGCAACTATAAACGGACAAACAGAATAATATGCCAGCACTTTGCATCCATACACATTGTCAAATAGTGCAAAAAGCCTACAACACGAAAAATTCTTGTCATAGAGAGTGCAATACCACCACTTTTTTGTCGGCTAGAAAAAACTAAATTAGGACAGTGCCAAATTGAAAATGAAATGACAAAAATAAAGAAGGCCCAGCATACAACACCTAAGAATACGAAAACAACAAAAAACCACCAAACCGAGCTCAGTAGTTTTAATATTTTTTATTTGTAGCAATATTTGAATGAAGACAATACGATTAATATTAACATTTTATAAGTCATTCGCATTTATTAGTTTATTAATAACTTGCACTTGCCTAGGACTTCTATATGGTTTTGGAGCAAAAGGGATTTACATGATTCAAGCATTATTTTGGTTTAAGATTATTACGCTTGCATTAACTGTATATTTTGTAAATATTTATAAAAAAAATCAATTTTACTATTATAAAAATCTTGGTTTGTCAAGATTGATAATTTGGATTCCTATTATAGTCTTTGACTTTTTATTATTCTTAATTCCTTCAATAATTTTAGCATCACACCTTCATGAAACACTCCCTGGAAGTTGACAGTATAATTCTTGAATTTGACACTAAAAGAATACTTCAGGATGTTTATCTCAAAAATGAAACTGGGAAAACAACTGGAATTCTTGGGCGAAATGGCTCTGGAAAAACATGTCTTTTGAATATTATCTATGGAGAACTTAAAACAAATAATAAGTCAATTCGATTGGATGGAAATGCTATATATGATGGATATCGAAATCCTGAAATTTTACGATATTTGCCTCAATTCAATTTTATCCCGCGAAACATAAAAATCAAAAGAATTTTTAAAGACTTCAACATAGATTTTTCTCAGTTCATTGGATACTTCCCAGAATTCAAAAAATACTACAATTCAAAAATAGGAAATCTATCAGGAGGGGAAAATAGAATCGTTGAGATTTACTCAATAATTGCTTCAAAAACAAAATTTTGCATGTTGGATGAACCGTTTTCACAAGTTATGCCTGTGCATGTTGATACAATAAAAAACATTGTGAGAGCTGAGAAAGAAAAAAAAGGAATTATTATTACAGACCATTTATATGAACACATAATTGATATTTGCGATGATATTTATGTAATTTCTAATGGCAAAACATATTTGACTCAAGACAAAGCGGATCTAATAAAACATGGATATATAAATCAAAAAGGTTCCCAACACCCAAGAAAATAAAAACAGCGAAAAACTAATAAGTCCCAATGAAAAATAGGGATTTACTTTTTTTCACCATCTTTACATATTTAATGAAATTAAAAGATGAGTTTACAAGATTTTTACTGAATTTGTTGGTTTGGGTTTAGTTCAACATCCAAGATAAATAATTGGGCAGAAAATGGTAGATATGAATGAATTAGTAATAAATAAACACAGTAGTAAAATGAAATTTTGGAGCATTGAAATGCCAAACACATCATATTCAAAATTTGATGTGTAAGCAAAACAAACGACAGAATTAATATTTAGAAGGACAAAATATGACAACAGAAAATAAAGCTTGGTTAGACAAAAAACAATATCCATTCAATTCAAATTATTTTGATTTACCAATTGGAAAATTGCACTATGTGGACGAAGGAAAAGGCGAGCCAATTGTTTTTGTTCACGGAAATCCAGGTTGGTCTTATGAATATAGAAAATCAATTAAGGTATTATCAAAAACAAATAGATGCATTTCGGCAGACAATATTGGTTTTGGACTTTCTGATAAACCATTTGACTGGAATTACTTACCGAAAAATCACGCTGCAAACTTTGAAAAATTCATCAATCATTTGAATTTAGACAAATTTGTTTTAGTAGTAAATGATTGGGGTGGACCGATTGGATTATCCTATGCGATTAATAATCCAGACAAAATAAAACACTTGATTATTACAAATACATGGATGTGGTCAGCCAAAGACGACCCATATTACAAAAAATTTAGTGGATTTGTTGGTGGACCTATAGGACGGTTTTTAATAAAGAACTTTAATTTTTTCGGAAAGATAATAATCAAAAAATGTATCGTTGACAAAAAACATTTTGATCCCACAATTTACAGACATCTTGAAACAAAAAAGGATAGAAAAGGTTGTTGGACTTTTCCTAAACAAATAATTGCATCAAGTGAATGGCTTGACAGTTTATGGCAGAAACGCAAGAATTTAGACAATATTCCAAAAACATTAATTTGGGGAATGAAAGACATTGCATTTAGAGAACAAGAATTAAATGTTTGGGAAAAGGAATTAACAAACAAAACGGTCATAAAACTTGACAATGTTGGGCATTATCCACACGAAGAAGCTACTGGAATATTTATTGAAGAATTAAAGAAAGCCAGCACATAATGCACCTACGAATATAAAAGTAGCAAGAAACCAAAATACATGGTTTATTGCCGATTAAAATTCGGGATTGATTAAATCCTAAATTTAATGAAAATGGTAGTCGAAATTTTGTTACATAATTTGAAAAGGTTTTTGTTGCTCTTTTTTGGAAGAACTATTTCAAAATAATTGACCTTTATAAAATTGCTAATTTACTTTTATAGTATATATTTGTTTTTTTTAATTATCAAAAATGAGAGTTTTGAAATGAATGCCAGATAAGGATTTATAAACTAAAATAGAAAAAATACAGTATTAATTAATAATCTAAAAAACATGTTACTAAAGAAAAACAACATTAAAACAATCGCAACACTAATTCTACTTTTAATTACTTCAATCACTTATTCCCAATCTTTACCTATTGATTTTGAAACAGCGGTAGTAACTTCCGATTTCATCGATTTCGATGGAGGAACAGGAACAGTAATAGCAAATCCTCAGGCTAATGGTTTAAATACCAGCACAATGGTAGCACAAATAGTAAGAGATGGCGGACAGACTTGGGCCGGTAGTAAAATCCAATTAGATGCCAATCTCGATTTTTCAAGTTCGACTTCTATTTCAATGAAAGTTTACACTTCGGCTCCTATTGGAACTACTGTTAAATTCAAACTCGAAGGATCTGGTGAAACAGAAAGAGATGCCCAAACTACTGTCTCCAGCGAGTGGGAAGTATTAACATGGGATTTTTCAGGTGAACCTGCCAACTACAACGAAATTGTTTTTATGTTCGACTTTGGTAATGTTGGAGATGGTTCTGCAAGCTCAACTTTCCTTTTCGATGATATCGAACAATTTTTCGGTGGTACTCAAATTGATTTACCTGTAGATTTCGAAGGCTCAATCATAAATTATACCACAACTGATTTTGGCGGCAATGAATCTTCTCTAGTAGCTGATCCGACAGATGGAAGCAATATGGTTATTAAAGCCATCAAAACTGCTCAGGCAGAAACATGGGCCGGTACTACTATTGGTACTCCTGCTGGATTTGCCACAGATATTCCTTTGACCTTGACTAACTCAAAAATGACGGTTAAAGTATGGTCTCCCGATTCTAATACTCCTATCAGATTGAAAGTCGAAGATTCGAATGATCCAACTCACACTTGCGAAACAGAAACCAATACTACCGTTTCAGGTGATTGGGAAATAATAGAATTTGACTTCATAAACCAGGCTCCCGGCACAGAATTATTAAGTGTTGGTTTAAACATGGGTTGGACTTATAATATGGCATCAATCTTCTTCAATTTTGGAACAGATGGAGCAACTGCAGGAGAAAAAACATATTATTTCGACGATGTGGAATTTGGAGAATTACCGCAAGGAACAAACAATATAGAAGTAAATGGACTGAATGTATTTCCCAATCCGTCAAATTCTCAGTGGACTATTTCTTCTGAAAACACAAATATTACTTCCCTGCAAGTATTTGACTCACAGGCAAAGCTTATACTAAATCACATTCCTAATAGCCATATTGCGAAAATTGATGCCTCAAACTTTGCTCAAGGAATTTATTTAGCTAAAATTTCAACTAATTCAGGAACTAGTTTAATCAAACTTTTGAAGGAATAATTTGGCTTGGTGATAAAAAATAATTGAAATTCAAATATTCTAAACAGATAAAATTTTTATAAATTACCTTGTGAAACTTAGTACATTCTTTATGGCACTTTGCAACAGCATTCATAAAGTGCTATAAAGAAGACTCAAAGTTGCTCATTGAAAAATTAGCATATAAAATCCTGCATACCAAATAATTGAAGGAATATATTTTATATTCGAGCCTTGGTTATATAAAACAAAACTTTATCAAATTCCTTTAAAGCTTTTAAAAAACTCCCACAAAACAATACCCACACTCACAGAAATATTCAGCGAGTGTTTTGTACCAAGTTGTGGAATTTCAACACAATAATCACTGTCATCAATCGCAGTCTGTTCTACTCCTTTCACTTCATTTCCAAAAATCAAAGCATACTTCAATTCATCCTTAATCTCAAATTTCTCAAGAAAAACACTTCCTTTGGCTTGCTCTACTGAAACAATAGTAAAGCGTTTTTGCTTCAAATCATCAAGAGCATCCATTGTTGTTTTAAAATATTTCCAATCTACAGATTCGGTAGCACCGAGTGCAGTTTTATGTATATCTTTATGTGGTGGGCAAGCAGTAAATCCACAAAGATAAATTGCTTCAATTAAAAATGCGTCTGCTGTCCTAAAAGCCGACCCAATATTGTTCAAACTTCTTACATTGTCAAGAACAATTATTATAGGAATTTTTTGTGCTTTTTTGAACACTTCCACCGTTTTTCTATCAATTTCATCTATTCTAAGTTTACGCATAAAACTATGATTTTTAGGTCAAAAAATAAATTTGTCAAAATTACTTTTGTAGAAACTCTTAAACAAATTATCTTAGGCAATTATTTAAATTGAATATTTTTTTAATTATTTTGTAATGAACATACACGAATATCAAGGAAAACGGATATTGAGAAAGTTTGGAGTTGCAGTGCCAGAGGCACAAGTTGCAGATTCTCCGGATTCAGCAGTCGAAGCTGCAAAAAAAATCAGGTCAATAGCAAGCAACGATAGTTGGGCTGTGAAAGCACAAATTCATGCAGGCGGAAGAGGAAAAGGTGGAGGCGTAAAAATAGCTAAATCTTTAGATGAAGTAAAACAATTTGCCAAAGAAATTATTGGTATGCAGTTGGTTACCCATCAAACCGGACCTGAAGGAAAAAAAGTAAATAAAGTTCTTATCGAACAAGGAATTTTTTATCCTGGCGAAAGCGAAATCAAAGAGTTTTATATGAGCGTACTTTTAGACCGCTCATCTAGTAAAAACATAGTGATGTACTCCACTGAAGGCGGAATGGATATTGAGACTGTTGCCGAAAAAACTCCACATTTGATTTTCAAAGAAGTAATAGATCCAAAAGTTGGAATTCAAGCTTTCCAAGCAAGAAAAATTGCGTTCAATCTTGGGCTCTCAGGCAAAGCTTTCAAAGAAATGACAAAATTTGCAGTTGCCTTATATAATGCTTATGAAAAATGCGATGCTGCTCTTTTCGAAATTAATCCTGTTTTTAAAACTTCCGATAATCTAATCCTTGCTGCCGATGCAAAAGTTTCAATAGACGACAATGCTTTATACCGACAAAAAGAATTTGCTGAGTTTAGAGACATCAACGAAGAAGACCCAACAGAAGTAGAAGCCGGAAAATACGATTTGAATTTCGTGAAACTTGACGGAAATGTTGGCTGCATGGTAAATGGTGCAGGTCTGGCCATGGCTACAATGGATATTATTAAACTTTCGGGCGGCGACCCTGCAAATTTCCTTGATGTCGGGGGCTCGGCAAATGCAGAAACTGTTGAAGCAGGTTTTAGAATTATCTTGAAAGACCCAAATGTTAAAGCCATTTTAATTAATATATTTGGAGGAATTGTTAGATGCGATAGAGTTGCTCAAGGTGTTGTCGAGGCATACAAAAGTATTGGAAATATTAAAGTTCCGGTAATTGTTCGTCTTCAGGGAACCAATGCCGAAGAAGGAAAAGAACTTGTAGATAAGTCCGGATTAAAAGTTTACTCAGCAATTACACTGAAAGAAGCTGCCGATTTGGTAAAAAAAGTTGTATAATATAATCAAATAATGGATATAAATATTATTAAAAATATTCTTTCTGTTGCAGTGAAAGCTTCATTAACTGCCGGAAAGGATATTTTGGAAATATATCAAACCGCCGATTTTGGTATTGAAATGAAAGGAGACAATTCTCCCTTAACATTGGCAGACAAAAAAGCTCATCGCACAATTGTAGATTTTTTGCAAAAAACAGATATTCCTGTCCTTAGCGAGGAAGGACGAAATATTGCTTACGAAGAACGGTCGAATTGGGATTATTTTTGGTTGGTAGATCCTTTAGATGGTACCAAAGAATTTATTAAGAGAAATGGAGAATTTACAGTAAACATTGCTCTTATTAACAATGGAATTCCCGTAGCCGGTGTAATTTATGTACCTGTTTTAGAAGATCTGTATTTTGGTATAGAAAATTTAGGAGCATTTAAAATCGAAAAAATTGCAATTGAAAATGAAAGTAATTTTTCAATAAATAAACTTATCGAACGTGCCGACAAGCTACCGAAGAACATAAAAAAAGAGAAATATACTGTAGTAGGAAGCCGTTCTCATATGTCTGCTGAAACCGAAGAATTTATCAATGAGCTGAAAAAAACAAATGGCGATATTGAAATGATTTCCAAAGGTAGTTCTCTTAAATTGTGCATGGTGGCCGAAGGATTTGCAGATATTTACCCTCGATTTGCACCAACCATGGAATGGGACACAGCCGCAGGACATTCTATATGCATCGCTGCCGGTTTCTTAGTTACAAAACAAGATGGAAAAACCCTTCTTAAATACAATAAAGAGAATCTTCTAAACCCTTGGTTTATAGTCAAGCCCAATGGATGAATTGAAATAAAATATAAATCAATTTTATTATGAAAGAATTTCCTTTAGTATCAATTATCTCGGTTAATTACAATCAATCTGCCGTTACATTCGAAATGCTGGATTCATTGAAAAACATTTCGTATCCAAATATTGAAATAATAATCGTTGACAATGGTTCACCCTCTGACAAGCCGGAACTTATAAAAGAAAAATATCCCTACGTAAATTTAATTATAAGCAAAAAAAATCTTGGATTTGCCGGAGGAAACAACATTGGTGTGAAAGAGGCAAAAGGGAAATATATTCTTTTTCTGAACAATGATACTGAAGTTGAACCCGATTTTTTAGAACCTCTCGTCGAAAAATTGGAAAGCGATGAGAAGATTGCAATGGCATCGCCGAAAATTGTTTTTTATTATAGCGAAAACAAAAAAATGATTCAATATGCAGGTGCAGTTGCAATTAATCCATTCACCGGACGTGGACGAAATATTGGATATCAAGAAATTGATACCGGTCAATATGACACTACCAGAGAATCTGATCTGGGACATGGTGCATGTCTTTTGGTGAGGATGGAAACTATGCTTGAAATGGGCTTGATGCCCGACATTTATTTTCTTTACTATGAAGAACACGACTGGTGTGCAATGTTCAGAAGAGCTGGCTACAAAGCATTCTATGTAGCAAATTCAAAAATTTATCATAAAGAATCTATTTCTATTGGGAAAAATTCTCCTTTGAAGGTTTATCATATGGGGCGAAATAGAATTATCTATTTACGTAGGAATACAAATTTTCTGACTTTCGTAATAAGCATTCTCTTCTTTTCATTTTTATCTGTACCAAAATCGATGGTACAATTTCTGCTTAAGCGAGAATTTAAATTATTTGCTGCATTTTATAAGGGAATATTTTGGAATTTTTTCAATTATAAGGGAATTCATCAAAACCCAAAATTGAAAAAATCAGAAAATAAGCAGTTTGAATTATACGACACTTATTTTTAGATAATTGTGTTTTTTTTCATCGATTTTATTTGAAATTATTAAAACCTTATTGCTATGAAAGAACTCTTGAAACGCGAATTGCAAAAAATGATGACTGACAGAGGTATTGAAAAAACTTCTCTGATAGTTTATATTCTATTTATTTTTAGAATAATTGGTATTGCCTGGAATATTTTCAAAACGAAAATATACTTAGTAAGATGCAACAAAATAGGACCTCTCGTGCAAACGAAAGGATGCCCACAAATTAGAAACAAAGGGAAAATTACAATCGGGAATGTTGTTAGTATTTGGTCTAATATCCACAAAACAAGACTTTCAGCCCATCGAGGCGGTGTGTTAGAAATTGGCGATAATAATTATTTAAATGGGGTTTTTATCTCGGCATCTGAAAAAATTGTCATAGGGAACAATTGCAAATTCGGACCTCTTACAATGATTATGGATAGCGATTTTCATGATATAAAAGATCATACAAAAGGTGGAGCAAAATCAGGAATTATTATTGAAGACGATGTTTGGATTGGCGCAAGAGTTACTATTCTAAAAGGCGTGAAGGTTGGGAAAGGCTCGGTGGTTGCAGTTGGCTCTGTTGTTACGAAAGATGTTCCTGAAAATTCGATTGTTGGAGGTGTTCCTGCAAAAGTTGTTAAAACCATTGATAGAGAAAGTTAGGCATTCGATATTTTCAAATCTGAATTTTCATGAAGACATTTTTATAATAAAGGTATTAAAACCTATTAATCTTCTAAAAGGAATAAAAAAAATACATACTTCACAAAAATTTAATTCAGAAAATAAACTAACAACTTAATAAACAATATTTTCTAAAATAATTGAAGGCAATTTAATTTAATAATATTCAAGGAAAAAGTGAACAAAATTTTCTTTTTAATAAGAGAAATTATAAAAATGCTAAGAATAGGTTTTTTAGTGAAATATATATATTTATTTTTCATAATCCTGGTTCTTGGAGTTCCTGATTTGCAAAGCCAATTCTACAACGGACATCAAATGACCTTTGGCAAAAATAGAGTACAATATGAGCAATTCTTTTGGCAATTTTACAGATACGACAAATTTGATGTTTACTACTACGTTCATGGAAAAGAATTGGCACTTTTCACGGCAAAAACCGTTGAAGCTAAGATTGGCAGTTTAGAAAAATATTACCAATACTCTTTAGATAAACGGTTCATCTTCATCATATTCAATAAATTATCAGATTTTCGACAATCAAACATTGGTTTAGTTTCGGAAAACGAACTCGGAAATATTGGAGGAGTTACAAAAATTATTGATAATAAAGTTTTTTTGTATTTCGAAGGCGACCATAACCAAATGGAAAAACAAATTGTAGCAGCAATGACTGAAATTTTGATAAATGAGCTTCTTTATGGAAATAGCATAAAAGACAATTTTGCAAATTCAACACTGCTCACAATTCCGGAATGGTATAAAAGTGGCTTGATATCGTGGACGGCAGAGAATTGGAATTTCGAATTAGAAGACAAAATTAAAGACGGGATTTTAAGCGGAAAATACGAAAAATTTAATCATTTAACCGGCGAAGATGCAAAATACGCAGGACATTCGATTTGGAAGTTTGTAGCAGAAACCTATGGCGAAGACATAATTCCGAATATTATTTATTTGACACGAATAAGCAAAAATTCGGATAATGGTTTCCTTTATACACTTGGCATTCCATTTTCTCAACTTTCAGACGATTGGCTGATTCATTATTCAATGAAATATTTTGAGAATTCTGTTGAAGAAAAACTACCTGACAAATCATTGATTATCAATAAAGCAAAATCAAATAGAAAATACCAAAATCCGAAAATTAGTCCGAATGAAAAATATATCGCATATGTTACGAATCAACAAGGGCGATATAAAATTTGGCTATATGATATTGAAAATTCGAAGCGAAAGTGTATTCTAAAAAGAGAACATAAAATAGAGCAAATTACAGACTACTCATATCCAATAATAGAATGGCACCCAAGTTCTAAAATCCTTTCATATATCACCGAACGTAAGGGAAAAATATTATTCTCAAGATATGAACTTGACGAAAAAAAAACAAGCTCTCTCGAACTTTTTTATCTCGACAAAATATTAGACTACTCATTTTCACAAAATGGAATAAATCTTGCAATGTCGGCTAGTGTAAATTCACAAACCGACATCTATATTCATAATTTAATTTCACACACTAACCAACAGATTACAAACGATATAGCAGACGATTTTAATCCCCAATTTCTAAACAATTCAAAACAAATTATTTTTAGTTCCAACCGAAAAAATTCTTTCGCCAACAATCCTGAATCCAAAAATGATTATCAATTGAAAAACGACATTTATATTGCTGATGTTGAAAAAGATAGTGTCAAAATATTTCAGATTACAAATACTCCATACATCAACGAAAGCTTCCCGTATGAAATTGAAAAACATAAGTATATATTTTTGAGTGATGCAAGCGGAATAATAAATCAAAATATTGCAATTTTTGATAGTACCATAAACTTTATCGACACAGCAATTCATTATAGATATTTCACAAATATTTTCCCCTATTCAAGTTATTCTCGAAATATTTCAACTCACTCAATCAAGAACAATAAAACAGCAGGACTATTTGAAAAAGAAGGAAGACAACATATATATTATGATGAAATTTTAATTCCTGAAACTTTTAAAAATAATGAATTGACCGAAACAGAATTTCGAAAAAAATATACTGCCGATTTCATTAAACTTGATAGCCTAAAAAACCTATCCCAAGAAATTCAAACAGAAATAAATGATGAAAATCAACTACATATTCCAAAAGAACCGGCAGATAGTCTGATTGATATTTACAATTACACCTTTGAAATAGAAAAAGCACCGGACAAAAATACTGATCATTCTGCCAAAGAAAAAGCAAAATCGCAAAAAAATAAAAGACTGATTTCGAGAATTTACAATACTGCATTTTATACAACTAGTTTAGTAACACAAATTGATTTTAGTTTTCTAAATGCCTCATATCAAACATTCACAGGTGGCGAAGTATATTTTAATCCCGGCCCAAATGTGTTCTTTAAACTTGGAACAAATGACCTTTTTGAGGATTATAGAATCACTGGAGGTGTAAGGCTTTCGCCCAATCTTCAAAGTAATGAATACTTGCTAAGTTTCGAAAATCTGAAAAAGAGGATCGATAAACAAGTAATTTTTCATAGGCAAACTTTCAAGAATACAAACTACTCGGTAGTTTCTTCATTTTCTGATCCATCCTTTGAAAAATATTATACACATGAGTTGATGTATATTTTGAAATTTCCCTTTAGCCAGGTTTCAGCTATAAAAGGAACTGCAAATTTCAGAATAGACAATTTAGTATTTTTAAGTACAGATCATGCAAATCTAATTCACGATAATGAGCTAAGTTCCTGGGCTGGACTAAAATTTGAATATATTTTCGACAATACAATTTCCAAAGGCTTAAATATTTATAATGGAACCCGTATGAAAATATTTGCTGAATCGTATTTCAAAATGGATCATGGATATTCAGATTTATTTGTTGTGGGTGCAGATATTAGACATTATCAAAAAATTCATCGCAATTTGATTTTTGCAAGTCGTTTTGCAGCAAGCAGTTCATTCGGACAAAGTTTATTAATTTACTATCTCGGTGGAGTTGACAATTGGTACAATTTTTCGACTCTGGTACCCACTTTCGATCCATCAATTAGAATTGATGAATCTAAAAATTATGTGTATCAAACAGTTGCAACAAATATGAGAGGATTTTCGCAGAATATCAGAAACGGAAATAGTTTTGCTGTTTTGAACAGCGAATTGCGTTTTCCTTTCATCAGATATTTTGCTAACCGCCCCATAAGCAACGATTTCATAGCTAACCTTCAGGCAATTGGATTTGCAGATATTGGCTCGGCATGGACAGGGTTTTTACCCTTTTCAGAAGAAAATGCTTATAATTCCGAAGTAATTGACCAACCGCCTGTTTTAGTAATAATTGACCACAACAAAAACCCTTTTGTTTTTGGATATGGTTTTGGCTTACGATCAAGGCTTTTCGGATATTTTGTCCGTGCAGATTGGGCATGGGGAGTCGATACAAATGTTATTTTGCCACGATTATTTTACCTCTCGTTAAGTTTAGATTTTTAAAAATAACAAATTCTCAAACACAATAATATGCAACTTGTTGAAATACTTTCCTTAGTACTTATTGGATTACTCGCCGGTTTCATAAGCGGTGGTTTTGGAGTAGGAGGCGGAATAATTATTGTTCCGGCTTTGGTATTTTTTTTAGGTTTGAGCCAACAGCAAGCACAAGGAACAAGTCTTGCCTTGATGGTCTTTCCAATAGGTTTAATCTCAGCATTTAACTATTTTAAAGCCGGTCAAATAAATATAAAGTTTGTGCTAATAATTGTTGTTGCATTTTTCATTGGATCTTACTTTGGTTCGATAATAGCTTTAAAACTTCCGGCAAAATTGTTACGCCAAATATTTGGAATAATAATGCTTATTGCTGCTTTCAAAATGATTTTTAGCAAATAAAAACTAATTAGAAAAAAATGAGAACAGCAACGCATTTCTAACTAATGATTTAATTTAAAATTATATGATTTCTTTAAATCAAATATCTGTTTTTTTTGGCAGTTTTGTCCTTTTCAAAGACATTTCGTTTCTGATAAACCAACAAGATAAAATCGGTTTGGTTGGCAAAAACGGTGCTGGCAAATCTACTTTACTAAAATTGATAATTGGAGAGCAAACTGCTGACAATGGAAAAATTAATTTTCCCAATGAATTAAAATTTGGCTACTTACCTCAACAAATGGTAATTAAAGACCAAAGAAATGTGTATGACGAAATTATGTCAGCTTTCGACGAAATTATTTTCATTGAAAAAAAAATAAAAACTTTAAATCATGATATAAGTTCGAGAACAGATTACGAAACCGAAGAATATTTGGATTTAATAGACTCACTTTCGGTTGCAAACGAACGATTTCAAATTTTAGGAGGTAATTCAATACAATCCAAGATTGAACAAACCCTGTTAGGTCTCGGATTTGAAACCTCTGATTTTCAAAGACCTACAAATGAATTTAGCGGAGGTTGGAGAATGAGAATCGAATTGGCAAAAATTCTAATTTCAAAACCAGATTCAATTCTGCTTGATGAGCCTACAAATCATCTTGATATTGAATCGATTCAATGGCTCGAGAACTTTCTAATAGAATATACCGGAGCTGTAGTATTAATTTCGCACGACAGAGCGTTCCTCGACAATGTAACAAAACGAACAATAGAAATATCCTTAGGAAAAATTTACGATTATAAAGTTCCCTATTCGAAGTATCTGTATTTGCGTGACGAACGCCAACAGCAACAAATCGCTGCATATAGAAATCAGCAAAAAATTATTGAAGATACCGAGGCATTTATCAAGAGATTTAGATATAAGGCAAGCAAAGCCGTGCAAGTTCAAAGCCGAGTAAAACACCTCGAAAAACTTGACAGAATAGAAATTGATGAACAAGATTTATCTAAAATTCATTTCAAATTTCCGCCGGCACCACATTCTGGAAATATAATTGTTGAAACCAAAGGTCTCTCTAAAAATTACGGAAATTTGTCTGTACTTAAGGATATTGATTTTTTTATTGAGAAAGGAGAAAAAATTGCTTTTGTTGGTAGAAATGGGGAAGGAAAAACTACACTGTCGAGAATCATTATGGGCGAATTGGATCACTCAGGAATGTGCAAAATAGGACATAAAGTCAAAATTGGATATTTTGCCCAAAATCAGGATGAACTTTTAGATGAAGCCAAAACTGTTTTTGAAACACTCGACGAAATTGCAACTGGCGATATTAGGACAAAAACGAGGAATATTCTCGGCTCATTTCTTTTTAGTGGCGAAGATATTGAGAAAAAAGTGAAAGTGCTTTCGGGAGGAGAACGCTCACGATTAGCTCTTGCCAAACTCTTGCTCGAACCTGTAAATTTATTAGTGCTCGACGAGCCTACAAATCATCTCGACCTTCGCTCCAAAGATGTATTGAAAAAAGCTTTGCAACAATTCGACGGTACTATTATCATTGTTTCGCACGATAGAGATTTCTTAGATGGATTGGTTAGTAAAGTTTATGAATTTAAAAACAAAAAAGTTAAAGAAAATATTGGCGGCATTTATGAATTTTTGCAACGAAAAAGAATTGCTTCCTTAGTTGAGTTAGAACGCAAAAAGGCTATAAAAACAAAAAATATTGAACAATCAATAAGCGAAAACAAGAAAAGTTATAAAGAAAAGAAAGAGCTTGAAAAAATAATCAGGAAAATCAGCAATAAAATTTCAAAATCAGAAGCCAAGATCTCAGAACTCGAATCAGAAATCAAAGAAATGGATATACTTTTGTCCGATTCCGAGAAAATTAGCGACAACTCGTTATTTTCTACTTATGAAGAAAAAAAGAAAGAGCTTGAAATTGAATTAGGAAATTGGGAATTATATTGCCAGGAGCAAGAAGAGTGGGAGAATAAAAGATAACTAAAAAAGAAGTATCTTTGCATAAATGAAAAATTTATTGAAAATATGGAAAAATATATTCGATTTGATTGGAAAATCTTGAAATCCATAGCAATAAAAAACATAAGCAAAAGAAGTATTTTTAATGCACAAATTTCTAAAATTACAGCTGAAAAAATTGATGATATAATTATATATATTGCTGAATGAACGAACGAAACCTTTTTATGAAGATAAATCCAATTTCAATCCTTTCAACTATTTTATTAGTTGGTTTATTTTCCTGTGCGGCATACAATTATTCTGTCAGCAATAGGAATGTAGCCTATATTTACCAATCCGGGAAATCAACTTTAAATCCCGAGTTTTTAGTCTATCATATTTCAGATACAAGTTCTTCGCTGTTTTTTAAAATAAATGCAAACGAATTGACCTTCATTGCAGCAAAAGAAACAGCTGAAGAAATCTCTAAAATTAAAATTCATTATCAAATTATCTCATCATTAGATAGTTACGAATTGATTGACAGTGCCAGTACAATTTTACTTATTAATAAAGCAAATATTTCCGAAATTTTTATTTCATATATTCCCCTGACTATCCCTGACAAATCGAAATATAACATTGAGATTGTAACAACAGATTTGTTAAGAAATGAAAAAAAACACTCATTTCTAACTATTGATAAGCTTAATAAGTTTTCAAGGCAAAATTTTTTATTGAAGTTAAACAATGAAGTCTATTTTAAAAATCATTTAATAGAGGGCGAAAAATTCAGTATCAATTGTACAAGAAACCATTTCGAAAACATTTATATTTCCTATTTTAGTAAGACCTTCCCGCATCCCTATCCCCCATTTTCAATTATAAATCCAAAATCGTTTTCCTTTGTAGCGGATAGTGTCTGGACAATCCCAAATCAAGATTATTTTTCTTTCGAGCTGAAATACAATGGCATGTATCATTTCAGGATAGATTCAACTAAAAAAGATGGGATTACTTTATTCAATTATGACGAATATTTTCCCGAGTTCAAAACTGCCAATAAAATGATAGATCCATTGATATTTATAACTTCTAAAAAAGAGATGAAACAACTTCTCGAATTCGGAAATCCAAAACTTGCTATTGACAGTTTTTGGCTGAAAAAGTCTGGAAATATCAATCGTGCAAAGCAACTAATAAGTGTTTATTACTCAAGAGCAAAATATTCAAATATTTATTTCAGTTCGTATCAAGAAGGCTGGAAAACAGACCGTGGCATGATTTACTCCATTTTCGGAGAACCAAGCACAATTTATAAATCCAACAAAAATGAACGTTGGATTTATGGAAATTCCAATTCGGACTATTCATTGGATTTTACATTCAACAAAGTACAAAACACTTTTTCAGAAAACGATTATGTATTGATACGTAACGATATATACAAAAACAGTTGGTACAAAGCAATTGAAACTTGGAGAGATGGAAGAATTTACTCTATTGGGAAATGATGATTTGGAGAATTGAAGGTTTGAAAATAAAAAAAATGGCAAAATCAACGGAAATATACGGAATCAGGACAACAATTGAAGCAATAAAGTCTGGAAAAATTTTAAATAAAGTTTTGATAAAAAAAGGCTTAAGATCTACTATTTTCTCAGAATTATTCGATTTGGTTAAAAAATACGAAATCCCGTATCAGTATGTACCAATAGAAAAATTGAATAGAATTACAAATGCCAACCATCAGGGAATTGTAGCAGATGTTTCAGTAATTGAATATCAAAAAATCGAAAATGTTTTACCTGCGATTTACGAAAATGGGAAAACTCCTCTAATTTTGATATTGGATAAAATTTCAGACGTTAGAAACTTTGGAGCAATTGTCAGAACTGCCGAATGTGCAGGAGTTGATGCAATAATAATCCCTACTTTTGGTTCGGCCAGAATTAGTGCCGATGCTATAAAAACATCAGCAGGTGCGTTATTTTCGGTTCCAATTTGCCGAAGTTTTAATTTGAAAGAAACAATAGTTTTCTTAAAGAACAGTGGTTTGCAAATTGTTGCAGCAAGCGAAAAATCAAGCAATTACTATTACACGATAAATTTCACATTGCCAACAACAATTATTTCCGGTTCCGAAGAAAAAGGAGTTTCTAACGAATATTTGAAACTTTCTGATATAAAAGTTCGCATTCCACAATTTGGCAAAATTGACTCACTGAACGTTTCAATAGCAAGCGGAGTTATAATTTATGAAGCTATTAGACAACGGATGATTGGCTCAGTTGTATAATGGATTTTTTCAAAAGCATTTTTTGTCCGGATTTTATATTAAGGCATGCCTATTTTCATATAGTGTAATCACTGATAATCAATATATTATATTCAAACAATTTGTTGTATTCAATGGTTTATTAAGTTATTGACTATCTTGATAAATGCGTTTCAATATATTTTATCACTAATGGCAAAATAAAATATTTTACCCATTAGTGACAAAATGTAAAGATGAATAAAAAAATGAATTTACAGTAAAAGGTTTGCCTGAGTTGTTGGACAAAAAAATGCAATAGAAAATCCGTTTCCATTCAATACCCGCGAATCATAAAAAATACATTCAGAAAATCCTATAAAAAAACACTGCTATGTACTACCTTGGGCTTAGTCCAATCCCAATTTTTCATCAGGACTGAGTCAGGCACAGTAGTTCCACGTTGTTTTTATATTCTTAGGTGTTGGTAGTTGTTTTCTATGAAAGAGTGAATTTGTTCTACTATCAAAATATTCAGTAATTTAATTAATTCCTATTGTTTAATCAACTTTAATGCCAACCGTTTATTGTTTTTTAGTCTAATATAATAAACCCCAGCTGGTAAATCTGAAATATTAATTATTGTTATTGTGGCCACTTCTTTCTCTTTTACTATTCGTCCGATTGCATTATAAATTTGAATCTGTTCCTGTATAATGTTTTTTGTAAATTTAATAGTAATAGTTTCGGATGCGGGGTTTGGGGACATACTCCAAAATAAATTCTGATTGCAATCATTAATGTTTTCTATTCCTACTACTACTCCACAATCATATTCAATAACATATGAGGTGGTATCAAGAGGGCAATTGGAGTTTGGAGCAACAATCTTACACTCATATATTCCCGAGCCGGTAATTAATAATGTATCTTCATTAGACATATTTGATAATAGTATACTATTTTTAAACCATAGGATAATTTCTGAGCCAGATAGAAAACCATTAACATGTAATACTGCAAATGCTACTGTATCTCCTACACAAGGATCACCAAGTGCGTCATAGAAATAACCCGACCATTCAGGAGTTTCTGAATATGCTTCTGATAATTCAGAACAACCATTAACGGTAGAAATAACAGAAAATCCCGAAATATTATATTGAGCATAATCGGATAAATATTGATTAGTTTCAGTTATAGGCAATCCCCATACTAACCATTGATAAGTATCTGCAGCTTGTGTCCAAAGAGTATCAACATTACACAACCAGGGATGAGATGTAATAATGGTTGGTGTATGGCTACAAAATTGAATAACTGTATCCTTAATACTGGTATATGATCCCTGTAGATCACAATTTGTTGTTGTTAATTCAACTATGTAGTTTCCATCTAAAAGATAGGAATGTGTTGGATAGTGCAGAGTCGATGTAGTATTATCACCAAAGTCCCAAAAATAATTTTGCTGAACACTTTGGAGATTTTTTGGACTAAAAAATACTTCATTTACGCCGGAGCCTGTTGTATATCCAAAATCGGAAATTGGAGGTTTCTTATAATCCCACAAATTCAAATTGTCATAAACTTTTGTTTTGGCTGCACTTCTAATAATAGAAGCAACAGTTGCATTTAAACCGAAATTAAATGTGATCAATGTAGGGTCTTTTTTGAAAACTGCTGCATAAAAACAACATGCTGCAGCATAAGACCCCGTAGCTGATGGATGACTTTCGTCTGCTTGATACAATTCAATGCTTGGATGATTTTGCCGAAGATAACTCCATACAACAGATACAGGAGAAACTTCTCCATTCACAAATAATGTTTTTTCCAAATATTTGTTTCTTAATGTAGTGTCCATACCTTGATAAGTACACATTACAGGGAAAGCTAAACAATTTGACGCATCTCCATTTTTTCTCCCCCAAGTCATAAAGGGCATAATTATAGTACAAGGATTATATTGTCTGATTTGGTTATATAAAGCTGAGAAGCCATTTGCAAAATCATAGGGATTCGTAATTGGTTCTTGACTTTGTCCTTGCAAAACAATGTAATCCCAACAACCAGCCACTATTTTATTTTGGCTAACAGCATTAAGGCTATGATCTATTAACTGGTATCCTCCAGGCGTATGACTGTCAAAAATCAAGGTATCTCCAACTGATAGGGCAACATCACTTATAATTTGGGGTAAATTATTAACTCCGGTATAACTATTTCCTAAGAATAGAACCTTGTTACTTTGTTGGCCTTTTAGCACTGACCCCGAACATAAGAGTAGTAATGACAAGAAAATGATAAGAAAATGATTTTTTTTATTTATTGTTATGTACTTTTTCATTTGAATTGTTTTTAAGATTACAAATTCATCTGTATAATTTAAATATCCACTTGGTGCTTTCCTGTCAGACCATGATGAAGTTTGAGCGGGCTACAAACCTTGAAATATATTGCTTTTCCTGCCAATACTTATACAAAATGTTGAACTAAACCCAAGCCAGCTAATTCAGTAATAATCACGTAAGTTCATCTTTGTTAATTTATTAAAATATGTAAAGATGGATAAAAAAAGTGAATTTACAGTAAAAGGATTGCCTGAAATATTGGACAAAAAATGCAACAGGAATTCCGCCTCTCTCCAAAATCCCTGAATTATTAAAATTACATATAGGATAAGACCTACCCAATAAACCCTCTGGCTTGGATTTAGTTCAATCCCGATTTTTCATCGGGACTGAACCCGGCTCAACAGTTTTACGCTGCTTTTATATTCTTAGGTGTTGTGTGGCGTTTATATTCTTTTCTCGGCGAAGTAAATATTTCAATTTTGAGTTCTTCCATTTCGATAAATTGTTCTGTAAACTTTAAGTCAATGGAGTATTTTACAATCAATATTTTTGTCCGCATTACAATCTTCTAATGTTCTTATTCTTCAGTTTCCAATTTTAAAATTCGAATCCTATTTCCGGTTAAACAATTTTAATGAAGCCAGAATATTATAAAAACTTTCAATTAATTCTCTCTTTTTGCTAATTCGCCAATTTGAAAAGTTCCTCAAAATTCTAATTAGAATTACGTTTGTATATCAATAAAGCGAAGAAGAGTAAATTTAATATCAGGAATACAATATTGACAGTTCTTGCAAAAGGAGGTGCTCCATCTGGCCATATTTGTCCTAATAAAACAACTAAATTCAGAACTATCAGCACTATTATTCCCGCTTTTTTCATTTTTGAAATTGTTTCCATTGATTTCTATGTAATAATTTTTTCATTCCACGAATTTCAATTTTTCAAATGCCACAAAACATTAGTACATCCGGAAAATTCCGGATATTTCTTTATTATATTTTTTAATTTCTTTATCAATTAAACTATTTCTAATTTCATTTTTCAAATATAACTATTTCATCATAATTATATCATATTGTTTAATCGAACTCTGATTATTGCAAACAAAACATAAATAGACAAGCTTGTGAAAATGCTGATTATTTGATATTAAAAATAGCTCCAAAGAAGAATTGTGCTTGATTATCATACCCTATGCTGTTTAATCCAAAGTTCCATGTAACATCTATATAGTGTATCTAAGAAAACAGTTCAAAATTAAAAATATCTCTTTTTGCGATATTTCTATTTTTTTCATTTGTCTAACACAAAAGCATTTACTGCATGAAAGAAAATAGAAATCTCTTTAAAATAAATTATTTTATAAAAATTGCCTGTTTTCTTAGATACACTATATATGGAAAACCAATATATACGTAATAGCCTAGCTCCTTAGATTTTTGAGCAGACGACTCCGAATTATAATAATTAATCTCATCTGTTAAAGGAAGCACCACACCAACAGATATTTCTGAATACCTTTTGAGTTTGCCAGACCTTGTTCTACCACGTTACTGTCCTTAACCTTTACATTTGAATTTACAATTGTTTTCCAACTTAAACCAAGTCTTCCAACTTTAGACATATATTGTCCTTCATTATATCCCACAGGATTAAAAAACAAGCCAAATTCAGGAACAATAAAATGATGAACAGGAGCCTCAACCCTATAGAATGTTTCAGAATTACTATCTCGCGAAATAGCCCATTTCACATTTCCTGATGTTTCAAAATGAAGAGGGTAACCTGCTTTAACTCCGAACCAAGGCATTACCCACTTCACATTCGTTGGACGAGACTCTTTAGTTTTATATGTCCAACCCAAACCTGCCTCTCCGGTAATATAAATCATGTAAGGTTTATAATAGGCTCCAACTACACCAAGTCCTATTACTCCCAGTACTGAAAAATTCAAATTAATATCCAATTTATAACTCTAACTCATTACTTTGTCCGCCGTTATATTGGGATATTTACTGGTTTGTGCCTGAATATTTGCAACCAGCAAAAGCAAAAACATGAGAACAAATAAATTCGTAATTACCATAGAACCGTAAACTTTTCTTGTAACATCTTCCATGATTAATATTATTTTTAAAGTTCAATTTTTGCCATATAAATCTTCTTTCCCTTTGGTCCTTTTTCTCGTCCTGTAAAATAGATGGCATTATCAGTAAATATGGCTGGGAAACTTCCCATTGTAAAGAATTCTTTTCCATTCATTATCAAACGATTACTAATTTCCATGGTATTAGTATTTATTCTAACAATTTGGGATTGTAGAAAAACCTCGTTTAATTTCTTCACGGTTGTCGTTTTTAGGGTTCCAGCACTATTTGCTAATTTGGTGCTAGAATGAGAGACTTTAGCATTATTGCTATGTTCATACAATTGTTCATTTAATACTAAATAAATGTTATCGCCTTTCATATGAAGTTGATAGTCATACATTATACCTTCAACTTTTTTATCAATTCGTGGAATTCTATAAAAGGCTTTCAGGTCGCCTTCAGATGATAACTGAAGTGAATAGGTTCCTGTTGCAGACTGTGCAATAATAAAACTGTCGCCATTGGGCAGTGAAATTATTTCTCTAATATGCTGTAAATGAGGCTGACCAAAAACATTTTTGGACTTTTCGCCTTTGGGAACTATAAGTTTACTTTCAATAAGCTCCTCACTAAATAATTTTGAATAGAGCACTTTACCATCCTTAACTCTTGATACCTGAATATCTTCAACTTTTTTCAGTTGTATCCCATCTGCATTTCTCGCCCAACCATCAAAAGAAGCCTTACCAAGTCCTATTACATAGGTTGACTCATCACCTTCCAATATTCTAAATGAAGCCCATAGTATTTTATTAATAAATGAAACAGAATCCACTAACTCATAGTTATCGCTAAAGCGCATTAATGTAGCATGGGTTTTTCTATCCTTCCATAAAAAATGCTTAAGGGATTTAACATTAGTTGGTCCATTAAGTGGTGCAAACAAAACTGATAAATTATCGTCTTGCCCCAGACCGGAGCCCATTGTTTGAGCAGTGTATGGCAATGGATAAATATTATATCTGGTGTCATCAAAGTTTTTGCCATCGATAGCCAGTATTGCTACTTGATTTCCTGAAGTGAGCCACGGACCTTTAGTTTTTATTTTCTCAGTAATTATCCCAGCCGCAAGTACAGGAGAGTTTGCCGGAGCAGTTAAGGGATTTCCGTATTTATCCAATTCCCGATAAAAACTATTGCCAGTTGAAATAGCATCAATTTTGGAAGTGGTTTTATATCCACTTGGTCTAATTCTCCAAATATCTCCGGTTTTTGGCTTTAACTTTTTTTCTTCAACAAAATTTAGTCCAGTGAAAATACCCATATAATAGACTTTTATCATTTTTCCAAGATATATTTTCATGCCTCCGCCAAAGGCAGCAGTTGCTTTAATAAATTTCTGATTATTGGGGGCAACCTCCTCTACTTTTTCTTTTGGCATATACCATACAAAGTCATTGGTAGCCTCAGCATCATCTACAAAAACATCTTGCATATCACTGTATTTCAGATAAGAATCAAAATGATACTGATCGAGTTGAATACCCTCCTTTTTAGCGGAAGTAAGGTATAAAACTTTAAACTTACCATCATCGAGATATGTACCTGCATAACGACCTTTTTTAGAGGCCTTGCTTAATTCCGTTTCTTCAAGTTGATTGATTTTGAGATCTTGAGATTGTGTATTATAGACAAGAAGTATGCATAGTAGGATTGTTAAATATATAAATGAATTTTTCATTGTGTTGTCTTTTAAGGTTTAGTATTCTAATAAGATAGTTATTTTCTAATTATTAGTTTTTCTTTGAAATTTTTGGTGCCCAAAACTATTGTAACTATATAAAAGCCAGACTCTAGTTTCGTAGTACATATTTTAAAACTAAGACTTCCTTGAGGTAGTATATCTTGATAAACAAGTCTGCCATTAATATCAGTAATACTAAGTTCATTTTTCATTTTATCACTTTCAGAATTATATAATTTAATAGTAACAAAATCATTAGCAGGATTTGGATAAATACTTAAAGGAGATTTACCTGCAAGATCACTTATCGACGAAACATTTTCACGAGTTTTTCTATAAACAGTTGAATCATTTCCAGAAACATAAATGTAATTATCACTAATGGCCATATCCAATAAGCTTGATGCTCTTGATCCATTTTTATTTGGACTCCATACAGATTCCCAATGAATGCAGTCATCTGATTTAAAAAAACCACCAGAATTGGCAAACCAGAAAGTACCATCAGAAGTAATTTCAAATTCCATAATATTCATAGCCATCCATGGATCTGGTACTAATTCTTCCCAGTTTTCACCATTATCAGTTGATTTTAGTATGGCACCTAAACTTGCCACATATAGATCTCCGGTGGTTGGATGCTCGTTTAAATAACCAAGCGTAACAAATGATTCATAAACGCGTGTCCAGTTTTCTCCTGCATCAGAAGATTTAAAAACACCTTGGTTATAGGTAGTTATAAAAAAGTCTCCATTGGAAGTTAATAATGCCGAATAAATATCATTATAATCAAAAGGTCCTGAAATAAAAGTAGGTATCAAGGTCCAACTTGCTCCATCATCAGTTGAGTATTTAAAACCACCGGTATTTTCACTAAAACCACGGAAGGCGGTATAAAGTGTACCACTATTATCCATTCTGAAAACGGATGCATTAACCTGACCCATATTATCTGCAACTGTATCAATTGTTGTCCAGCTACTACCATCATCAGCAGTTAGAAATGTACTTTGTGGGAAGTATAAGCTTGTGCCAGGAAAATTGTCTTGACGTATGGCATAAAGATCCTCCTGATTGTTAAAAAAAGCTGTGGCAAACTTCTCATCGTTCACCTGAGTCCATGTGCTACCATTATCTATCGAAAGCATTGCTTCATAATACGTCGAGTTCAGAAAATGATAAGCTTGATAAGTGAATATTTTACCGGTGTTGCTTACAGCGATAGATCCATTTGGACTACTAAAATTGAAAACGGGCTCCCAATTATTCTGTGAAAAGGAGATTTTTGCAGTAATTAAAAATACTGCAACAGTTAAACAAATCGTAATTTTTTTCATAATAAATTATTTTAATATTAATGAGACAAAAATATCTCAGTCTAATTGAAGACACAATACCACAATAGTAGTAATCTTTGTTTTTGACGAGGGAACATTTAAATAATAACAGCTCTGAAGTTACACGTAATCAATGACAAATTCATATGTCATGTTTGAGATTTGTAATAAATAACCTAAATCTGCTTAGAACCAAAGCCATTTTGAAAAGTATAAATGTTTGTTATGGGGACTTCTAAAAATAGTAAATTTCAAGGCGTAAGAAATTTCAAAACCGCAGTTTACTATTGTAAATGAGGATTTTGAAATTTTGAAGCAACGAAGAAATTTGCATTTTTAGAAGTCCCCTTATATTTTTCCCGACAGGAAAAACAAATTTTTGTAAGAAGCGCAGAAGTATTTGTACTACTTATTGTAGAACTTATTCAATGCTTCGGTACGCGATTGTACTTGTAATTTAGAATAAATATTGCGGATGTGTGTCCTTACGGTTTCAGTGCTGATATAGAGTTTCGCTGCAATCTCTTTATATCGATATCCTTTCGACAACCAGTTAAGAATTTCAGTCTCCCTTTTGCTCAAATTATATTTTATTTCCTTTAGTCTTACCGAATGAAATGATTCAATTACCTTACGAGCAATACTACGGCTCATGGGTGAGCCTCCACGTTTTACTTCCGAAATAGCCTGTATAATAGACTGTATTTCAGCATTTTTCAAGACGTAACCATTGGCTCCGGCACGTAATGCTTCAAATACTTTTTCATCATCGTCAAAATTGGTACACATTAAAAACTGAATGTCAGGATATTTTTGTTTTACAATTTCCACACACTCTATTCCATTCATTTTAGGAAGTCCAATGTCCATAAGTACAACATCTGGTTTTAGCTCATCTATGCTTTCCATAAAACTTTCGGCACTTGTGAATGAATCGAGCACCCTTAATTCTTCCGAGAGGTTAAGCATCTGCTTAATACCTTTCAGTACTTCCAAATCGTCTTCAACAATAACTAATGATATACTCATACGGCAAAAATATATGTAAAATTGTTATAAAGCAATCACACTTTAGTAGTATTTAATGTCATTTGTTTTAGTTTAATGATTGTTCCTTTGTTTATTTTACTATTTAGTTTAAAAACGCCATTCAACTTTTCTGTCCTTGTTTTTATACTGCCCAGCCCAACACCTTTTTTAATGGTTTTCTGATCAAAGCCTTTCCCATTGTCCTCAACTACCAAAACCCCCAATTTATTTTTTAAACAAAACTTAATCTCAACAGTTTCTGCATCAGCATGCTTTGCAATATTGTTTAAAATTTCTTTTAATGCTAAAAATAAATTACGGCGTATTTCTGATGCAACTTCTATATCTGCCACATCATCAGGAAAATCAACATTGCACCTAATGGCCGTATTGTCAGAAAACTCATTTATATAATCGTGCATATAAAATAGCAATTCTGAGAGTTTATCATTTGTAGGGTCTATAGCCCAAATAATTTCCCTTAGGTTTTTGCTCAAATTCCTTGATTGCTCAATTACTTTTGATATACCTTCAAAGTTTCTATCAAAATCCTTTTGCAACTTAATTTGCTCACTCATAAATGAAATCCGGGTTAAACCCGATCCAATTTCGTCGTGCATATCTCGTGCTATTCTTACCCTTTCTTCTTCTCTCATTTTTAAGATGGCCAACTCTTTGAGTTTTCGTTGCCTTTGTTTTAAGAGAAAGAAAGCCAAAGTTCCACCTCCAATAAATATTACCAAAAAGAATATTAAAAACGAAATCTGCCAGCGCTGTTTCTGAACTTTAATTATAGTGAGTTCATTTTTAGCCTCCAGCATTTTAATGTTCTCCTCCTTTTGTTGTGTTTTATATTTTGCATCCAACTCAAATATTTCTTTTTGTTTCTGAAACTCAAAAATTGAATCGTTTAGTTTCATTAACGAATCGAGATATAAATATGCAAGTGTGTTTTTTCCACAATTTTGCAAAGCCTTTGCCCTTTGTTTCAAATACTTTTGTTTAAGGAAAATATCATCGGAAAAACCTAAATAAAATGCAACACTATCAAGTCTCTTAATCGCCAGGCTACATTTTTTATGGTAATAATCCGAAACAGCTAAGTTCAAATAAGTCCTGGCTATTCCTTTTGAATCGTTTATCTTTTTTTGATCATTGAGTAATTCGAGGAAGCATTCTTCGCATTTATCAGGTTTTTTTTTATAATCAATTTGAGTACATAAATTATTACGTGCACTAACAATTCCATAAATATCACCACTTTTAAGCTTTAGTTCCAGGCTTTTTTCATAGTAAAAAATAGCCGAGTCATCAATCCACTGTGTACTGTAAGCATAACCAAACGAATTATAAATATTTCCTCTTAATCCATCATTATCATATCCCTCTATATACTTCAATGCTTCATTTTGATAGTGGATTCCTTTTTGGTAATCTTTCAAATACAAATAAGTATTTCCAATATCGTTTAATGTAGCAGCAACCCGTACATCATTACTATCACTCTTATAAAACTCCAATATCTCGAAAAAACTTTTCAGTGCCTGTTGATAATCACCCTGGCTTCTTTGGGCAAGTGCTATGTTTTTGCGACTTACAATTCCTCTGGTAGGGTTACCATTATCAATGCATATCTTTAATGCTCGTGAGGCATAATAAATAACACTATCAAAATTGTGATTATTGAAATGGTACACTCCAAGGCCATTTAAGCAGTTTCCAAGATTTTCTGAATTAGGATTTTCAGAACTGTCTTTTAAGGCAGCATATAAATACTTTATGGCTGTATCGGGTTGACTGCTTATGGTTTGTTTTGCAATTTTGTATCCTATTTTCAACCTCTCCTCCGAGTTTATTGCAGTACCAAATGCAAGCTTTAAAGAGTCAATATCAGCATAAGAATACAATTGCAAAAGCAGAAAAAAAGTTAAAAAAAGTATTGTTTTTCTATTCATCATAAAATACCAATTAAATAATAAAATTAAATTTCTATCCAAATATACAATTTAATAGTATTTTTTTTAAAAAATTAATTTTGAACTTTCCAATTTTATGAATATATTTGTCAAAAGTATATTAATTTCAAAAGCAGAACAATGGAAAGAAAATTAATTATTACAGTAATCACACTATTTTTGGCATTTTGTATAAATTCTAAAACTATTTCCGCTAAAATAGAAAAATATGAAAACTCAGAAATGAATTTGAACAACACAATAGTTTTGAGTTATAATATTTCTGACTATAATGGATACAACCTAAGTTGTTTTGGCGAAAATGACGGATTTATTCAAGCCATAGCTTCAGGAGGCACTCCTCCATTTTCATATTTATGGTCAACCGGCGACACTATTGCAGATTTGCAAAATCTGGCTGCCGGAACTTATTATCTCACAGTAAGCGACTTTAATAGCCAAATTGTTACAGACAGTATTTCGCTTTCACAAGCTGATGAATTATATATTTCACCCTATATTTATCAAACTTCCTCAATTGGCGCAACAGATGGTAGCATTTCAATTTATATTTCAGGAGGAAATACCCCATATAGTTTTTTGTGGAGCAATGGTGAAACAAACGAAGATTTGAGTAATATTCAAACTGGTTTATACAGTTTCACTGTTTCTGATGCAAATTCTTGTTTCGCTATTGATTCTTTTCTTGTGCCTGAAGGAATTTTTCATGAAGTTTCAGGTTTAAATATAATTGGAATTGAAGATGCATCAGTAGATTGGGGCGATTATGACAATGATGGAGATTTAGATTTTATTTTCTCTGGAACTATAGATGGTAGTTCAACTAATGCAATTACACGAATTTATAAAAATCAAGGAAACGATGTATTTTCTATACTTGCTGCATCGAACATTGAAGATTTATGCAAAGGAACAGTTTCTTGGGCAGATTACAATAACGATGGACTTTTAGATTTCCTTGCCACCGGATATACTTATTTAAATGAAAGAAAAAGCATAATATATAGAAACAACGGAAACGATACTTTTACTGAAATTACAAGTGCAAATATCGAAGGAATAGCATACAGTTCTGTTGACTGGGGCGACTATGACAATGATGGCGATTTAGATATACTAATAGCAGGAAGTAGTGTATCGAACTATTATTCGACAAAAATTTATAAAAATAATGGAAATGATAGTTTCACAGAATTAACCAATTTGTCTTTGATAGGAATTACCTACGGAGAAGCCAAATGGGGCGATTTCGACAAGGATGGAGATTTGGATATTTTTTTATCAGGAAGAACGTCCTTAGATAGGATTAGTACAATATTTTCGAATGAAGGAAACGATAATTTTAGTCAAATTTCCGGATTACCGTTTGTTGTTGTTGCATATAGTTCGGTTGCTTGGGGCGACTATGACAGTGATGGAGATTTGGATTTGTTATTAACCGGCAATGAAGATTATTATTCTTCTGATGCAATTGTAAAAATATATAAAAATAATGGAAATTTTGATTTTTCGGAACTTTCCGGTTTATTTTCAAATGGAATATATAATGGTTCGGTAGCCTGGGGCGATTGCAATAACGATGGGCTACTTGATGTAATTCTTACAGGAGATTGTTCATACAGTTTTGTAATGAATAAAATTTTGAAAAATAATGGAGATGACACCTTCACAGATTTGTATTATTTTCCATTAGGACATTTAGACAATTCATCCATAGATATAGGTGATTATGATAATGATGGAGATTTGGATATTATAGAAACCGGCTATTATAACAGTAATACTAACCTATTTAAACTTTTTAAGAACGATATTAATTCTACAAATAATCCTCCATCGGCACCAGAAAACTTACAAACTTCATTTCTTAGTTTCAACAAATTACAACTAAGTTGGAATCAAACAACAGATGATTTGACACCACAAAACGGGATTACTTATAATTTTTATTTACGAAAAGTAAGTGGTGAAATTATTTATAATTCAATGGCAGATATAAATACAGGCTACCGAAAAATATCAGAGTCAGGAAATGCAGCTTTTGATACTTCATTTACAGTACAATACCTCGATACAGGAGTTTATATTTGGAGTGTTCAGGCAATAGATAATTGCTATCTTGGTTCTGAATTTGCAATTACCGATACTTTCGAGATTCAAGTTAAAATAACTCCTAATTTAATAGATTTTGGAACTTTAACTACAAGTATTTCAGATACATCACAGTTTATTTCTATTTTTAATTTATCTCAAGATACAATCGTTATTGATAGTTTAAATTTATTGGAAGAGCCTTTTAGTATTGGTTTCAATACATTCCCGATTGAAATTTTACCGGGCGATTCAATTTTCATTGAAATATCAATAAATCAAGCTTTTACAAATGGATTTTATAATGAAACATTAAATATTTATTCTTCAGATTTTTCGTCTCCTATTCTATTCGAAGTTTTAGGTGGAATATCTTTATATGAAATAGTTACAGGAACAAATATCGAAGGAGTTCAGGGGAGCATAGCCGAATGGGGCGATTATGATAATGATGGAGATTTAGATCTTTTGCTATTTGGCCAAATATATAATTATCCGAATACAATCTACAAAAACAAACTATATAAAAACAATGGAAACGATACATTTACAGAAATAGCTGAATTTCCGGCAATACAATCAACTGACGATATTGAATGGGGCGATTACGATAATGATGGCGATTTAGATTTTATTGTTGCCGGTAGAATTTCTTATTACGATGGCCTTACCAAAATTTACAAAAACAATGGAAATGACACATTTACAGAACTTGTTGTAAACGATTTAGAACAAGTTAGAGATGGAGCAGTAGCCTGGGGCGATTGCGACAACGATGGCGATTTGGATATTTTACTCACAGGAGAAAGAAATTCATATTATCCTATTTCAAAAATTTATATAAATAATGGAAACGATAATTTTTCCGCTTTAAGTAATATTTCAATTGAATGGATTGAAGACAGTGAGCAAAAATGGGTAGATTTTGATAATGACAGCGATTTAGATTTCTTATTAAGTGGAATAGACAATGCCAATAATAAAATAACCAAACTATATATAAATGAAGGTGAAAATTCCTTCACAGAGTCGCAAACAGCATTTCAGGGATTTATTGATGCTTCAATTGCTTGTGGCGACTACGACCAGGATGGTGATATTGATATTTTGATTTGTGGCTCAACAGATTATAATAATGCAGGAATTATGACAAAATTGTACAAAAATCAAGGGAATAATCAGTTTTTGGACATTATTGGTTTTTCAATTCCTGAAGTTTACAATCAGTCAATAGCATTTGGCGATTACGATAATGATGGAGATTTAGATGTCCTGATATCAGGTTCAAATAGCTGGACACAAGCAATAAGTAGAATCTATCGCAATGAAGGCAACGATATATTTACGGAAGTAAAAACCTTACCATTTGAAGGCATTTCCTTTGGTACCGCAATTTTTGGCGATTACGATAACGATAAAGATTTAGATGTGTTTCTAAGCGGAAGTAATGCTTTGGGACAACCAGTTTGCAATATTTACAAAAACTATTGTTTAACTGAAAACAACCCTCCTACTCCACCAACTTATTTAGAGATTTCCATAACTGGTTTTAATGATGTTAAACTTGCGTGGAATCCTGCATCAGACGACCATAGTTTACAAAACAGTTTGAGCTATAATGTTTATCTGTACAAAATTGGTGGCGATACCATTTGGAACTCTATGTCGAACATTTCTTCAGGTAACAGAAAAATTGTCTCTATGGGAAGCACAAATTTAGATACCTCATGGACAATAAATAATCTTGTAGCCGGAACATATGCCTGGAGCGTTCAGGCAATTGACAATAGTTTTATAGGTTCAGAATTTGCTCTTGAAGACACTTTTGAAACTACAATAAATATTTCTCCTAATTCTGTCGATTTTGGGCAAAACCTGCCAAACATTAATGACACCTCAATAAGATATACGATTAGCAATTTTGGTCAGAATACAATTACAATTGATAGTCTAAGCCAAATTTCCCAGCCTTTTAGTTATACAACTACAAGCCTGCCATATCAAATCATTCCCGGAGATTCACTTATAATTCACATAAGTTTCAATCGAATGCACGAAGATGGATATTTTGAACAATCATTAAATATTTACAGCTCTGTATCCCTTGAACCTACCGTATTAAACATTGAAGGTGAAATACACTATTTTACTGAAGTTCAGGGCAATAATATTGAAGGGCTTTATGAAGGTATAACAGATTGGGCAGATTATGATAATGACGGCGATTTAGATTTTATTATAGCAGGTCGAACTTCTTCTTGGAATGTAAAATACACAAGAGTCTATCAAAATTTCGGAAACAATAGTTTTGTCTATTTGCCAAGCACTCCTTTTTCTGGCGTATCAAATGGTTCTACTTCATGGGGCGATTACGATAATGATGGCGATTTGGATGTTTTATTAACTGGTAGCCAATATAGTTCACCCTCAAATATTTCAAGAATATACAAAAATCTCGGAAATGGAAATTTTTCATTACTAACTGACCTTTATGGAATGTCATTAAGTGAAGGAGAATGGGCAGATTTTGATAACGATGGCGATTTAGATATTCTAATATCCAGCAATTATTATGGAACTAAATTATACAAAAACGAAGGAAATGACATATTTACCGAAATGGCAGACTTAGGATTTCCTAATAATGGCGGAGCAATAGATTGGGGCGACTACGATAATGATATGGATTTAGATGTTTTATTTTATTCTGGCAACAGTGATTGTATTGTTTATAGAAATGACGGAAACGATACTTTTTATGAAATATCAATTAGCACATTATCGGTAAATACAAAACCAAGAGCCTACTGGAGCGATTTAGATAATGATGGAGATCTTGATATTTTCTTATTACGAACTACAACATCCTACAATTCCTCTGATGTTTCAGCATTCATATACGAAAATATTGGTAACGACAATTTTTCGGAAATTACAGGTCTGTCAATGATTGCACCGATTGACGGCTCTGTTGATTTAGGCGACTACGATAATGATGGAGATATTGACATTTTCCTATGCGGAAAAAAGGATTACTCTCCTAAAAGTTGGATTTATAAAAATAATGGTAATTTTTCATTCACTGAATTTCCTCTTTCAAGTATAACCGGTGCTACCGGTAGTTCTTCAAAATGGGGCGATTATGATAATGATGGCGATTTAGATCTATTACTCACTGGGCATGATGGTACAGACATTATTTCCACTGTTTTTAAAAACAACTGCTTAGCACAAAACAATCCTCCATTGTCGCCACAAAATCTAAACTCCTTTGCAACAAGAAATGATGAAATATTGCTTTCGTGGGACAAATCTACAGATGATGTAACACCACAAAACAGCTTGAGCTATAACTCATTTTTATATAAAGTTGGTGGCGACACTATCTGGAGTTCAATGTCCGACAATACTTCCGGGCTAAGAAGGATTCCAGATAACGGAAATGCAAGCAAGGACACTTCATGGCTAATAAATAATCTTAATTTTGGAACTTACAATTGGAGCGTACAAACAGTTGATCGAGCATACTCGGGTTCGGAATTTGCAATTGAAGCAAGTTTTGAGATGAATATTCTTATCGAATCTGAAACAATTGATTTTGACACAGTTAGCATTAGTAATATTTCAGATACTACAAAATACTTTACAATTTCAAACTTTAGCCAAAACGATATCATCCTTGATAGTATAAAAATAGAAAATAATGTATTTAGCTGCGGTATAAATAATTTTTCATACACAATTCTTTCTGGCGATTCCTTGCAAATTCCTATCATTATGCACCGTACTCAAATCGGATATTCCGAATCTGTTATTGATATTTATATTTCACAATTTCCCTTACCATCGCAAATTTTGGCCAAAGGTTCTGTTAGCCAGTTTGTAAAAGTTGAAGGATTGCAGTTTCAACAAATTGCAAACGGCTATGTATCATGGGGAGATTGCGACAACGACAACGATTTAGACATTTTACTTACCGGAAGTACAAATTCCGACACTATTTCGAGAATTTATATTAATGAAGGAAATGATATTTTCAATGAAATAACTACAGCAAATATTGATGGAGTTGAAAACAGCGTAACAGATTGGGGCGATTACGACAAGGATGGCGATCTTGATATTTTAATAGTTGGCGGCTCGAATAATTCGACTGCTATGTGCAAAATTTACAGAAATGACGGTAATAATATTTTTATTGAATTAACAAATCTAAACTTGGAACAGTATTATGATGGAGCTGCTGCCTGGGGCGATTATGATAACGATGGCGACTTAGATTTTATTTATTCCGGAACCAAAATTATAAATCAGGTTTATACCAAAATTTATGAAAATAAGGGAAACGATATTTTTGAACCATTAGTTGGAGCAAATATTACAGGATTTTACGACAATTCTATTGCCTGGGGCGATTACGACAACGATAGTGATTTAGATATTCTGATTTCCGGCAGAACAACTACTTATTCGGGTGATGCTGCAAGCAAAGTTTATAAAAATAATGGGAATGGAAATTTCACAGAATTGACAAACCTTCCTTTTGTCCAGATATATAAAAGTGAAGTTTCATGGGGCGACTATGACAATGATGGAGATCTTGATATTCTATTAAACGGAACAACCAGTTATTCGGGTAGTGAATATCATTCTAAAATATACAAAAACATTGGAAATGACAGTTTTACTGAATTAATCGGAATGCCATTTGAAAACCTCGGAGAGGGTTCGCTTATTTGGGGCGATTACGATAACGATGGCGATTTAGATGTTTTTAGTTCTGGCAAATCAGGTCCTTGGCAAAACATTATTATCAAATCAATAATGTATTTAAATGAAGGAAACGATATTTTCACAGAATCGGAAGGCTATTATTTAGAAAATGTTTACAATAGCTCAATAGTCAGTGCCGATTACGATAACGATGGCGATTTAGATATTCTACTCACCGGGCTAAATCAATCAGAAGAGCCAGTTACAATTTTGTATAAAAATCACACTTTTATTCAAAATAATCCTCCGCAAACTCCTACAAATATTAGTAGCGAAATTGTTGCAATAAATGAGACAAAACTAAGCTGGAACAAAACAACAGACGATAATACACCTCAAGATGGTTTAAGCTATAATGCTTATATATATAAAGTTGGAGGCGATACCGTTTGGAGTTCTATGGCAAATATCAATACAGGTTTTAGGAAAATTCCAAAAATTGGAAATTCCAATTTGGATACTACTTGGACAATCAATAGTCTTGAAACCGGACTATATAAATGGAGCGTTCAAGCAATTGATAATTCATTTTTTGGTTCTGAATTTGCAATTGAAGAAAGCTTTGAAATATTTACTCAAATTGATGAAACAATTCTCGATTTCGGAAGAGTTCCGCTGCACCCAAGCCTTGATTCTATATTGTCTGTTAAAATTAAAAATTCTGCACAAAACTCTCTCTCTATCAACAATATTGTTATAAATTCTCCTTATAGTCATAATATCCCAAACCTTCCTTATACAATTGCACAATCCGATTCCTTGATTATTGATGTTTCTCTTGATCGCAGTCATCTTGAAGGAAAATACTACGACACTTTAGAAATATATTTTGCACAATACAATCACTCAACTGAAATTATTTTAAAAAGTTATTTAGCTAGATTTACAGAACTCCCGGGCTTAAACTTGCCGGAAATTTCTAGGGGTACAACAGCTTGGGGCGATTATGATGGCGATGGCGATCTTGATGTTCTCCTTACCGGAAGATATTCTATTATTGATATTACAAAGCTTTATAAGAATATAGGCAACGACAATTTCCAACAAGTTGTAGGTTTGCCTTTTGCAAATGTTATGAATAGTTCGGCAGCCTGGGGCGATTGCGACAAAGACGGCGATTTAGACCTTTTCCTATCAGGATATACTGATAATGGACCAATTTCCAGGATATATAAAAACGAAGGTGATGATCTTTTCACTGAAATGTCTTTCCCATTTCCAAATTTAGAATCTGGAGCAGTAGCCTGGGGCGATTACGATAATGATGGAGATCTTGATATTTTACTATCAGGAATGATGAGTTATCAAAATTATTTTACTTATATCTTTAAAAATGCAGGGGATTTTGATTTCAATCTAATAAGCACTCCCAATATTCCATATCTTAGAAAATCTTCAGTTGCATGGGGCGACTACGATAAAGATAACGATTTGGATATATTAATTTCCGGCTCAAGTAGCACAGAAGATATTTGTAATGTGTATAAAAATATGGGAAATGATACATTTTCCGCATTAGCTGAATTCTCTGTTTCCGGAGACTATGGAACAGTTGAATGGGCAGATTTCAACAACGATGGATATCTTGACATTTTATTTGCCGGACAAAATAATTTTAATTCAGAAATTTACATATATTTGAATCAAGCAAATGATACTTTTATTAATATTTCAAATTTAGAATTATCAGGAGCTCGCTATGGCAAAACCACTTGGGGCGATTGCGACAACGATGGCGATTTAGATATTTTTACTACAGGTGAAAATTCATCGGAACACATTACAAAAATATACAAGAATCAAGGGAACAATGTATTTACTGAAATGGGAGGTTCCGATTTAGTTGGAGTCCAAAATAGTTCTCTATCTCTTGGCGACTACGATTTCGATGGAGACCTGGATTTTATTCTTCTTGGCGAAAAAGACACCTATAATAAACTATGCAGAATTTATAAAAACCATAGTTACACTACAAATAATCCACCTTTGGCACCAAATAATTTGTCATCTGAAATAAATGACACCATCACTAATTTGTCATGGGAAAAATCTACAGACGACCATAGCTCACAAAATGCTTTGAGTTATAATGGATATTTATACAAAGTTGGTGGCGATACAATTTGGAGTTCTATGTCGGATATAAATTCCGGATTTAGAAGAATACCTGCTTTGGGTAACGCAAGCCTCAACACTTCCTGGGCTATCAAAAATCTTAGTTCCGGAAACTATCACTGGAGCGTTCAGGCAATCGACAATTCTTATTCAGGTTCTCCATTTGCTCCCGAGCAGCTTATTTCTATTTTTGGTGTAGATTTCGTTGCAGATACTACCATCGGATATGCTCCACTTCAAGTTCAATTTACCGACCTGTCCACCGGAAACATATTACTTAGATATTGGGATTTTGGCGATGGAAATACAAGTATGGATCAAAATCCAGTCCATATTTTTGCAGATACCGGTTCATACACAATCCAACTAATAGTGTCCGATGGAGTAGAAATAGATACATTGATAAAACTAAACTATATTTTTGTAGAAGAAGGAACTTTTGTACCAAACTTTGCGGATTCAAAACCATTCATTCTCCACCAAAACAAACCAAATCCTTTTGCAGAAACAACAGAAATTTCGTTCTACATCCCAAAACAAACTGAAGTTGAAATTTCAATTTATAATATTCTTGGAGAAAAAATTCAAACTCTTGTATCAAAAACTTACTCAATCGGGGAGCATTCAATAAAATTCAATTCAAAAAATTACAATCTAGGAACATATTTTTATAAAATGACTTGCCCTGATTTTGTTGACACAAAAAATATGATTATTTTGGAATGATTTGTTGAAAATGATGACAATAACACAAAAAATATAAATGTTAATTAAAAACTTAGTCATATGAAAAATGT
>JABHKC010000166.1 GCA_018692315.1 Bacteroidota bacterium
AAGATAGAGCGAAGAAATTTCTGTAAAAGCATTGTCTGAAATATTGGACAAAATGCAAAAATGGCTTTTAGCGTGTATTCATTACTGAAAAACCGTCAAATGGAAATAATAATTATCAAATATTACCAAATCTTCGGAAAATAAACCTGAAATTCCATTTTTCTACAAAATCTCCAAATTATTTAAAATACATATAGGGAAATCCAAGTCAATAAATCCACTAACTTGGGTTTAGTTCAATACTGATTTTTCACAGGGACTACTGAGCCCGGCTCAGTAGTTTTTCGCTGTTTTTATATTCTTAGGTGTTGTATGCTGGGCTTTATCAACAACCATTTTCGATACTCTTAATGTTTTATATTGGTGTTTTCACTTATAAATTCACTTTATAAGTTAATTAACCGATATTAGAGAAATGATTATACCCAATATCGTAGCTATTCCAAAACTCAACATTGTACCTACTAATACATACTCATTTTTCTTATTATCTCTAAATCTTAGTATTGATTTAGCTGCTATGATTAAACCAACTGCACTATATTGACCAACAAGTATAAGTGACAAAACTAGGAATCGTTCCATAACACCAATTAGTTTACCAGCATTTGGTAAATCCTTATTCTCATCTGCAGAACTAGCAATTGTAGGAGTTGATATTTCCAAAGAAGTGAAGATGTTTTTAATGAGAATATTGGATGGTTTTGCACAAAAGATAAATCCAGCTGCAATCGCGATGTATTTTAAAGGAATGTCAAAGATGAAATCTACTCCACAGTAACTATAATAAATAAAAGATATCGAAGTCAATGAAGTTAAATGAACTATCTGGTCTGTGAAAAAGTAGAAACTTTCTTTTCTTCTAAATTTTAATTGAAAATAACTTTTTAGAACATCCGTTGTGAAGTGAATTATAGTCAATAAGGTCACACATTTTAAAAATCCATAATCAAATGATAGTAAATATGAAAACATAAAAATTACCATAGCATGCCAAAGATGATACCAGGTAACAGCTTTGACTTTTTTCTTAATAGTCCAGCTATGAGGTTGAAAAATAAAATCGCCTAGTAAATGAGCGATTAACTGTAATAAGATAAATTTATGTAGCATACTCTATGTTTTTTTCAAAATAACTAACTGATTTATCAATCGAATGCCATCCAGCAGCTGTAGAATGTTGACTTATCGTAGATTGGCTTTTCTTAAGTTTTTCACTTACTTCATTTTCACTTAGACCAAGAAGTCTAAGGTAAATAACTTTACATTGTTTTGCTGAACATCTCGAAATAAGAGTATCTAGCAAAGAGAAAATTGTGTCAAATTGCTCATGAATATACTTGTCTTGGCTACAAAAAAACATTGTATTCTTTATTACTATTTTCTTCTTATTTGATGTGCTGAAATCCTTGATAGCCCTGCCTGACATGTATATAGCTTCTCCATCAATTATTCCCTTTCCAGAATCAATTGTAGTTATAGGGGCTACAGCTACTGCAAGTCTAATAGCATGCTCTTTATAGTACTTAATACCTTTATTGCTTGTTTTACTTTCTAATACTATTGATTTAATAAATGTCTTAAGTAATAAAGCTATTCTTAGGGCATTGTGGCTTGTCTTAATTGCACATTCAATATAATCACCTTGAATTATTCTACCAAAGAAATCATCTTCTTTATATTTCTCGGTAAGTTCAATTAGCAAGTTCTTAATTTTATTTTCAATATTTCTTTTATCTACCTCATTAAGCGAAGTATAAGAAATTATATCTGCTGATATTGTTGCTCCATTCATATCATTTATTTTTATCGGTAAATATACTAATAAAATTCATTTATCGGCAAATTCACTAATAGAAAAATATTCTGTAATTTATATCAATTCAATGCACTCGTACAGCTTGCCTTTACCTTGCATACAACATTAGTATATACGGAAAATTCCGTATATTTCTTTATTATTTTTTAAGTTTTTAAATATCAATATCTTCGTAAGGATCAACAATTTTGTTAAACTTTGTGCATGATACATATGTGTATATTTCTGTTTTCCACAATTCATAGCAAAATTTTGATTGACTTCGTTATAAATTAATTTAATGTTAAAATTACTTTTGCAAAAATAAAAG
>JABHKC010000167.1 GCA_018692315.1 Bacteroidota bacterium
AGATAAAACACTGCTACATAAATCGTTTTTTTAGCTAAAAAAAACAGCCTCCTTTTTGTCCACTTGAAAAATATCAAGGTCAAACAGCCTCCTTTTTGTCTATTACACCCGAAACAACGAAGAAATTTGCATTTTTAGAGGGCTCCTAATGAAACAAAAAAGCCCCATCTATAAATTGATGAGGCTCTAAACAATTTAATTTGTACGTTTTTTTATTTCTTTTCAGAAATTGCAATACGAATTTTCTTTTCCAGTTCTTCTGAAAGTTCAGGATTATCAAATATTAAATTTCGCACTGACTCTCTCCCCTGCCCCAGTTTTGTTTCGCCGTAGCTAAACCATGAACCACTTTTCTTAATTATATTATACTCAACACCTAAGTCGATAATTTCTCCAGTTTTAGAAATACCTTCGCCATACATAATATCAAATTCTGCTTTTCTAAACGGTGGAGCAAGTTTGTTTTTCACAACTTTAACTCTTGTTTTATTTCCTGTAATATCCTCGGCATCTTTTATTTGACTAATCCTACGAATATCAAGTCTCACTGAGGAATAAAATTTAAGAGCATTTCCACCGGTAGTAGTTTCAGGATTTCCAAACATAACCCCAATTTTTTCGCGAAGCTGATTTATGAAAACACAACATGTGCCAGTTTTACTAATATTGGCAGTCAATTTCCTTAATGCTTGCGACATAAGTCGGGCTTGAAGACCCATTCTTGAATCTCCCATTTCGCCTTCGATTTCGGCTTTTGGTGTAAGAGCAGCAACCGAATCAATAACAATAATATCAATAGCTCCGGAACGTATCAGGTGATCGGTAACTTCAAGAGCTTGTTCTCCATTGTCGGGTTGAGAAATATATAAATTCTCGATATCTACACCTAAATTTTCGGCATAAAATCTATCAAAAGCATGTTCGGCATCAATTATGGCTGCAACTCCACCACTCTTTTGGGCTTCGGCAATAGCATGGATTGCAAGCGTTGTTTTACCTGATGATTCTGGTCCAAAAATTTCGATAACACGACCTTTTGGATAACCACCAATTCCTAAAGCATCGTCCAATGAAATAGAACCGGACGAAATATATGGCATATTTTCAATAGCCTTTTCACCCATTTTCATGATGGTACCTTTCCCGTAATTTTTTTCAATTTTGTCTAAAGTAAGCTTTAGTGCTTTCGATTTCTCACTATTAATTTCTTTTTGCTTTTTATCGTTTGCCATTGTTTCTGTTTATTATATATTTTTTATTGTCTCATATTTTACATTTTGAGACATTTATTATGCATTCAAATAGTTTTGTGATACTATCTAAATATTAAAATCTAATTTCTTATCTTTTATTTTAATAAAGCTCTTGAAATTACTATTTGCTGAATTTCTGAAGTTCCTTCATAAATCTGAGTAAGTTTAGCTTCTCTCATCATTCTTTCAACATGATATTCTTTGACATAGCCATACCCACCATGAATTTGAACAGCCTCGGTAGTAACTTTCATTGCAGTTTCAGCGGCAGCATATTTTGCATGTGCACTGGCAATATCATAGTTTTTGTCATTGTCTTTCAGCCATGCAGCCTTTAAAGTCAGCAAACGAGCTGATTCAATAGTAGTTGCCATTTCTGCAAGCTTAAAGGCAATTGCCTGATGATGACCAATTAGCTTTCCAAAAGCCTTTCTTTCTTTTGCATATTGAACTGACAAATCAAGAGCACCCTGTGCCAAACCTAAAGCTTGCGATGCAATACCAATTCTGCCTCCCGACAAAACTTTCATGGCAAATTTAAAACCAAATCCATCTACTCCTATTCGATTTTCCTTCGGGACTTTCACATCAGTAAACATCAACGAATGTGTATCTGATGCTCTCATTCCCATTTTGTTTTCGTGAGGTCCTATTTCAAATCCTTCCCAATCTTTATCAACAATAAATGCATTAATTCCTTTATGTCCCAATTCTACACTTGTCTGAGCTATAACAAGATGATACTTTGCTGAACTTCCATTTGTTATCCAGTTTTTTGTACCATTCAACAAGTAATAATCACCTTTATCTATTGCAGTTGTTCTTTGTGAAGTTGCATCTGAACCGGCTTCGGGTTCCGACAAACAAAAGGACCCAATATATTCACCAGTAGCGAGAGGGACAAGATATTTTTGCTTTTGTTCTTCATTCCCATATTTTTCTAATCCCCAACAAACAAGCGAATTATTGACAGACATTACCACTGAGGCTGCAGAATCTATTTTGGATATTTCTTCCATGGCTAACACATAAGAAACCGTATCCATACCTCCACCGCCATATTTTTCATCAACCATCATTCCTAACAAACCTAATTCGCCCATTTCTTTAATTTGAGCTGCAGGGAATTCGCATTTTTCGTCTCTCTCAATTACACCGGTGAGTAGTTTCGATTTGGCAAAATCTCTTGCCATATCTTTTATCATCAACTGCTCTTCATTAAATTCAAAATTCATATCTATAAGGTTTTCAATTAATAATATATTATTTTGCTTCAGTAAAATCTAAAGGCTCTTCAATCGATTGTTCTTGATTATTTTTAACCAATTAATAATGAACATTAAAATAAATAACTTATCAATTATTTCTGTCTGAGATCTAACATTCTATTCTTTTCAGCAAATATAAGAATATTTCACAAATACTTTATTGAACCTTATAAAATAAATTTAGTAAAATTTATAATTTATACGAATTTCTATTTGGGTTAATATCAATGATAAATTGTTGTAGTTCAGGGAGTATTTAATATTTCAACAAAACATATTCTTTATGTTCCAGCATAGTTTTATAAACAAAAAAAGCCAAAGACCATAAATGATCTTCAGCTTTAAATTTTGTACTATGAAAAACAAAATTAAACTTTATGCCTCGGCTCATCTGAGACAGAAAGCTTTTTTCTTCCTTTTGCTCGTCGCGATAATATTACTTTTCTTCCGTTTGCACTGGACATTCTTTCTCTGAAGCCGTGCTTATTCTTCCTTTTTCTGTTCGATGGCTGAAACGTTCTTTTCATTTCTAATTATTTTATCTTTAACACTTATATCTCAAAATTTTGAAAGCACAAAAGTAATATTTTTTTTTATATTACAAATATATTTTAGTCTTTAACCTGAATAATTCATAAATATTTCTACTACAAGCCCAAACTGCACATCATCTTTGACCGTCCTCAATTTTTATTCCATCAAAATAGCTCGCTATTACTCAAAAATAAAAATCTGTGGTAGTTCAAATCTGACACACA
>JABHKC010000168.1 GCA_018692315.1 Bacteroidota bacterium
GTTTTATTTTTAGTCAAGTAAATATACAATTATTGAGACTCCTTTTTATAAAAAGGTAACTTCCACTTCTGAAAATTCGTTATGCTTTGTTAATTGTAGCGTAGAGAAGTTTTGAATTGAAAAATTAAGGAAACTTTAGTTAAATATGAACAATTATGGATAAATAACTTTTGAGGCATTCGTAAGTTTTTCAGTAATCTCGTACATATTTGAAACTTTCCCAGCTTCGAGATTTTTCAATTTGTTAAAATAATCGAGACAAGTTCCGCAAACCAAAATCTCAACACCATTTTCTTCCATTTTTTTTAATGATTCAATAACAGGAGAATCTTCAATACATAGTTGTATTCCCGAATTTATAAAGATAATTACACTTGGCAAAAAGCTTGCATCCGGGAGAGAATTAACAAAAGCTTTCATCAAAATTTCACCTAATTCATCTGAGCCATCTCCCATTTTATTTTTCTGAATGCTTACGACAAAATCGCCAATTTTGCCAGAAGGTTTGCAATATTCTTCATACGGGAGTTCTACTTCGGTTTTCGTATTTTTATTCATAACAATAACAAACTCCTTGTCTTTTTTTTCAACTTCAGGATAATAATCATTGTCTTTCAGATAGCTGACAACATTTATTTTTGAAACTTCATTGTCGAGCAAAATTTTAAGGGCTTCATTTTCGCGAAGTTCACTCAATGCCTTTTTTGTCATTATCAGAGGTTTGGGACAAGATTGCCCTTTTGCATTTACGATTTTCATTTATACAACTTTTACGATGGAATCAAAAGAGAAATTTAGCTTGATATTAACTGATTTATTGCATCAATAGTGTAATCAATTTCCTGTTTGGTATTAAAACATCCCAAACTAAAACGTGCGGTTCCGTCAGGGAAAGTTCCATTTGTTTTGTGGGCAAGCGGTGAGCAATGTAGCCCAACGCGAATCATTATTCCAAATTCTTTGTCCAAAATGTAAGCTAAATCGCTCGATGACATAGCTTTAATATTTATAGACACAACAGGTAGTCTGTCCTCATTTGAATTGGGTCCATAGACAATTATTCTGTCATTTTTTTTCAGTTGGTCAATAAAATACGAACATAAGCCACCTACACTTTTGCGAATATTTTGCATTCCTTTTTTCTGAACAAACTGCATTCCTGCTTTCAATCCAACTATCCCAACCGTATTTTTTGTTCCTGCTTCCAAACTGTCGGGGTAAAAATCTGGCTGAATATCTTTGTTGGAATTGCTACCGGTTCCGCCATGAATTAATGGTGCGATTTCAATTTTATCCTTGAAACACAAACCGCCAATTCCGGAAGGTCCATAAAGTTTTTTATGACCCGTGAAACTTAAAATATCAATACAATCTTTTTGCATATCAATTGGCACATAACCGGCTGTTTGTGCAGCATCAACAAGGAAAATTACAGATTTTTCTTTACAAATTTTCCCAATTTTGGCAAGCGGTAAAACATTTCCAATAACATTAGAACCGTGAATTGTTGCTACTAATTTTGTGTTTTTCTGAATACTATTTTCTAATTCTTCAAGATTGATATTTCCTTTGGCATCACATTGAATAATAGTTATTTCAATGCCAATTTCTTTTTCTAAATATCGCAAAGGTCGCATCACCGAGTTATGCTCCAAAGAAGTTGTAACTACATGGTCGCCTGCTTTTAAAATTCCTTTCAAAGCAAGATTTAATCCATGAGTAGAATTTGAAGTAAAAATACTTTGCCCTGAATCTGGCACATTAAAAAACTCACTAATCAATTCGCGAGCTTCGAAAACTTCCCGACCTGCTTTCAAAGACATTTGATGACCCGACCTGCCCGGGCTTGCACCATAATTTGTTAAATAATCGGAAATTGCTTCAATCAGTGTAGGTGGTTTTGGCCATGAGGTTGCTGAATTATCAAGATATACTTTCATATTTTCGTTAGTTTTTCTTACAAAATTAAAATTATTTCAGAACCTATTTGATTTAACTATTTCTCATATTGTTCGTTTTCGTCGGGCCAGAAAAAAAACTTTACATATAAAAATCCAATCAATTCATCTAAAACTGTTCTGAAACCCCGACTTGATTTATACCAATTATATTTATCGACAGCAGCATGTGGGACAACAATATTTCCAACCTCTATTTCGGGTTCGTATGCCATTTCAAATAAATAATTGCTGCGACGCGAATGGGGTCCGAGCGACATAATATTTACCTTTTTAATTTCAGGATGGTTTTTTTGAAGATATTCTTTTGTAACCAAAGCCGATGTATAGGTTCTATTTTTATGAATTCTATTTGGGATTGGAACAACTGCCAATTTTGTGGAATCAAATCCTAAAAATATTAGCGAACGAGCAATCAAATCGGCTGAAGTTTTTATTTCCGACAGATAATATCCTTGATCGAAAGAAGTGCCCGAAGCAACAATTAATTCATAATTTCCTTCATCAAAAATTTCAATCATTTTGTGAAAGGAATAATCGGGCACATAACCTTCGGCAACAAGCACTTTGGCTTCTATTGTTTCTTCAAAAGAAAGAAAACCTATTATATTTTTCAAAAATAAAACGAACAAAGCAATCAAAAATACTAGTAGAAGTAACCATCCATAAAATGTTAAGCTCCATCTTTGGCGTTTTTTAACTAATCGAATTTTTAGCATAGATTTTTATCTCACAATAAATTTTCAAATTTTCGACAAAATAAGAATTAAACAAATATTCTCAAACTATTAATTTTTACTTCTTGTAAATCTCCAAATCTGTATATGTCAAAATACTGTTGTTTAGGTTTGAATCTATCTGTTTGGATTTTATTTGGAAATTAGAACTATTTCATTCTATTTTGAAGATTTTATGACATTTGAAATTTGAAAATATGAATTAATTTTTTTGCAGCTCAATTTTTTCATTTTCAACTAATTATTCCAAAAATATGGCACAAACAATTTTCACAATAATAATAGTAATAATAGTTTTCGATTTTGTTTTCGAACGATTTTTAGAATATCTTAATTCAACCAAACGCTCGCCAAAACTGCCAAAGGAATTGGAGGGAATTTACGATTCTGATGCATATGCAAAACAACAAAATTATGAAAAAGAAAACTCACGATTTTCGATGTTTTCAAGTACTTTTAGTTTTCTACTTATAGTTGCAGTTCTGGCTTTCGATGGCTTTGCAATTATCGATAATTTTGCCAGACAATTTACAGAAAATTCAATCTTAATTGCACTAATATTTTTTGGTATTTTAATGTTTGCCTCCGATATTCTGAGCACTCCATTTTCTATTTACGACACTTTTGTGATTGAAGAGAAATATGGATTTAACAAAACTACAGCTAAAACTTTCGTTCTCGACAAGCTGAAAGGCTGGGGTTTGAGCGTAATACTTGGTGGCGGAATGCTTGCACTGATAATTTGGTTTTATGAATATACAGGTGCGATGTTTTGGATTTATACATGGTGGGCTGTTACAGCGGTTATGATTTTTATGGCAATGTTCTATTCTTCGCTAATAGTGCCGCTTTTCAACAAACAAACACCTCTCGAAGAAGGAGAATTACGCGACGAAATTCAGAGTTTTTGTAAGAAAGTCGGTTTTAAATTAGATAATATTTTTGTAATAAATGGCTCGAAACGCTCTACAAAAGCAAATGCTTATTTCAGTGGTCTCGGTGCAAAAAAACGAATTGTGCTTTACGATACATTGATTGAAGATATGAGCAATGAAGAATTGACCGGAGTTTTGGCTCACGAAATTGGCCACTATAAGAAAAAGCATACACAAACAGGGATTGCGATTTCAATTATTCAAACAGGTTTGACATTATTTATTCTTTCAATTTTTATAGCAAATCCTATTCTTTCTGAAGCATTAGGCACCGAAAATCACAGTTTTCATTTGGCAATTATAACTTTCGGAATTTTATATAGCCCAATATCTACAATCACCGGACTGGCAATGAATATTTTATCGAGAAAAAACGAGTATCAGGCAGATAAATATGCTTGCGATAATTACGATTCACAACCTCTTGCTTCGTCATTGAAAAAACTTTCAGTAAAAAACCTTAGTAACTTGACTCCTCATCCATTAGTAGTATTTTTTCATTATTCGCACCCTACTTTGCTTCAGCGACTTAGAGCAATGGCGAAAGTGGAAAGCTAAAAGCTAACAGCAAACAGCAAAAAAACCTCACTTGACAAACTTCTCAAAATACTTCTCATTTAAAATATGCTGTGTTACAAATTTTCCATTATTGAAAACACTATATATTGAATGTGGAACAAAATGGTTTTGAGCTTGTTCTCTTGTTTTAAGTTTTACAATTTTGAGTTTAATACCTCTTTTTTTTGCAATTTCTTTTAATTCAACATTCACATAATATTCAGTGAACGGACAAGCATTTGTATAATAAACACTTAGCCCCTCTTTGATATCGCATTCTGCCTTTTTTGCACAATCTTTGAATTTTGGAACAGTAGCATTTTTTTGGTTTGGCTTATACCAAAGTTCGAAGTAAGGTTCAGCCTTGTCGCAAAGTTCAAATCCTTGTTTTTGAAAGAATTTTTTCTCCGACAAAAAAGGCTGCTTTTTAGTTCCTGCCACAGCAACAATTCCATTCATATTTTTTGAATCCTCAACACATTCCTGAAAAAGTTCTTTTGCGTGTCCTTGCCCTTTATACTTTCCCGAAACCCAAAAACAATTTATGAGCATATAATCTGGAGCAACTATTGGCAACCAGGCTTTTTCTGCCGGCACATATTCTATAAAAACTTTCCCTCTGACATTCAGCTTTTTAAAAACATAGCCATCGTTAAACTGATTTTTCAGCCAAACTTTTTTTGCCTCATAGCCTTCTATACATTTTTTATCGGAAAAAGCACAGCAAATATGCTCATCAGCAATATTCTCGACACTTAGTTTTTTAATTTTTAATTCTTCCATTTTTTAATTATTCAATAACTTGATTATTAAACATCACCATCAGTAATTTGTCATTAGTAATTCGTAATTAATTCTCCAGATGATCTATAAACAGTATCCCATTTAAATGGTCAATTTCGTGCTGAAAAATTACGGCTGTAAAATCTTCAATCATTTCAATTTTGTGGGTTCCGTCGAATTTGTCGTATTCAATCAAAATAGCATATGAGCGGATATTCGTATTTTCTCGTTCGTCCGGAACAGAGAGGCATCCTTCCATACAATCTTGCTTCATTTTTGAATACTGAATGATTTTTGGATTTAAATAAACTTCAAACGGTTTGCTTTCTTTATCGAAGCGTTGCACCCAAATTATGTTTTTCAAAATTCCTACTTGAGGTGCAGCAATTCCGACCCCAAGTGAAAGGCTATCCTTCACAGTGTTTAATAATCGCTTTAGGAAAGTTTGTAAAACTATATCGTCAGGATTGATAAACACATCTTCGCTTTTTTTTATTAAAATTACAGAATCTACTTTGGCATTAATTTTTAAAACTCTCATTGGAGTTGAAATATCCGATTGCATTATCAATTGCGATTGATCCGTAGAAAATGAGTTTTCACGCAAATGATTGTTTTGCATTTTCTTTAAGGAAGAACATCCAAAAAGAAAAAATGAGAGCAAAAATAATGGAATGAATTTTTTCATATTAATAATTCTATCTCTTTGGCAAAAATAGGAATATTATTCGAAAATAATGAATGACAAATATGAATTTAGAATAATGAAATAGTAGCCTGATTATCTCAATTTGCCAAATTCGATATTAAGATTTGGCATTGATTATTACCTAAATCAAGCGATTGTAAACTATGAAAGTTTCTTATATTTGTTTTTTTATTGAAATGATAAGTTTTAATAAAGGTGTGAAATCAGCATTTTATTTAACATATTCTTTTCATTCAAAAATGATTTTGAGTAAAAAGATTGAACGGTTTGTTTATGCAATGCACAAACACAATTGATATACCAATAACGAAAAACGAAAACTGAATATGAGAACTTGGCAAATATTTGAAGAGAATGTAAAACAACTAGCAAGTTTCATTTGGAATTGTGATGCAAGAAATGAAACAATCAGTGGAGTAAAAGTAGATTGTGTTTTAAAACCAGAAACCGATTATTGGATACTTGTGGAAATTACTGAAAATAATACTATAACAAAAGTAAGAACTGATATTGCTAAATTTGCAACTTGCAAACCAGCATTAATGTCTAAAAATATTTATTCAAAATGTTATTTCGTAACAAAAGAGGAACCTACTGATTCCATGATAATTGCCGGTGATGATAATTCAGTGAAAGTATTATCATATAATTCATTTTCAAAATTATTCTTAGATTACAAATCTTATGAATATAATAGAAAACAGAAAAATTTTGGTAGTTCTGTAAACCCTTTCTCTGGTGAGCCTGACAAATACGAATATACACCAGTTTATTATCAAAATTTAAAAACAAAAAAGGATATAGAGTTAAAAAAGATAAAGCAAAAATTATTGAAAGGAAAAAATATAATTCTTTTAGGTAATTATGGAACTGGGAAAAGTCGTTGTATAAGAGAATTGTTTTTATCAATCTCAAAACAGTCAAATAAATTAATTTTTCCAATTGCAATTAACTTAAAAGAAAACTGGGGTCTTACCAGAGCAGAAGAAATTATCAGAAGACATTTTGAAAATTTAGGTTTATCCAAAATTGTAGATTCAGCTATAAAAATTCTTGATAAAGATAATTTTATTTTTTTGTTAGATGGTTTTGATGAAGTAGGAGCGCAAATATGGAGTAGTGATACAACTAAATTGAAACAAATTAGAGCCAGTTCTTTAAAAGCAGTAAAAGATTTAATTAGAATTACAGAGAGTCCAATAATTATTACAGGACGTGAGCATTATTTTAATTCGGAACAAGAAATGTTTAATGCGATAGGATTAAATTCAAACACAACTGAAATTTTAAAATGCAAAGATGAATTCGCTGATACTGAGATGGATAATTATCTTAAAAATTTATCATTAGCTATTGAATTACCTTTATGGTTACCTAAACGTCCTCTTATTTGTCAAATAATAAATACAATTGAAAGAGAACAAATTGAAAGTATCTTTCTTGATACAGATGGCAGTATTGAATTTTGGCAAATATTAATTAAAAATATATGTGATAGAGAAGCAAGAATATCAACATCATTAAATTCTGATACGATATTTGAAGTTTTAAAAATCATTGCAAATATGACAAGAACAAAGCCTGAAAATGTTGGTCCAATTTCTGTATCTGAGATAAATCGTGCATTTGAGATTGTTCTTAAAACACCACCTGTTGAAGAATCCGCAGTTATGCTACAAAGATTGCCTGGTTTGGGACGTATTTCATCTGCAAATACAGATAGAAGTTTTATAGATTTCTACATATTAGATGGTTTAAGAGCTGATTACCTAATAGATATTGTTTATAGAGATAACGTTAACGTATTAAATGAAAAATGGACTAATTCATTACAAAAAACAGGGATAGAAATTGTTGCTAACAGAATTAAAAGAGATAAAACTGCCAATACATTTATTGAATATTTAAAAAAAGTAAAAATGTGTCAAAATAATACACTTGCCGGTGATTTAATTGCCGTTCTTACTTTTTATTCATCAAATCATACACTGGATTTAAACGGAACATTAATTGAAAAAACCGAAATTTCAATGTTAAATTTATCTGATAGTTTAATTGATAATGTTGCTTTTAAAACATCATAGGATTTAAGGCTCAGTTGAGCCAAAAAAAAATGCGAAAAAGTTGATATTTTTTTCGCATTTTTTTTGAAGCTATAATGTATGGATACTTCCGCTCAATTGAGTTTTAAATCATGTTGGGCTAAGCCACTGAA
>JABHKC010000169.1 GCA_018692315.1 Bacteroidota bacterium
AACACGGTTTTGGTAAAAAACCAAATCGGTTTGGTCTATTATCCTCAATACTCAATCACACTATTAGATACTCTCGCTCTTGGTCAGGGATATCAGGTGAAAATGGCAAGCGGCGACACCCTGAATGTTACTGGAATAATCTGCCAGCCACAAAACTCACCAATTTCCCTCTCTGCAGGCTGGAATATAATTGGTTACCTGTTGCAATCCCCTATCGATATTTCACAAATATTTTCAACCATTGTGTCAAATACCGAAATTGTAAAAGACGATGCCGGCAACGTTTACTGGCCACAATTCAGTGTAAATAATATAGGCAATATGCTGCCTGGCAAGGGCTATCAGGTGAAGATGAATAGTGGGGATGTTTTGGTTTATTAAAGAATCAATCTTCAGTTTGCAGTTAACTGAAAACTGGATACTGAAGACTGACAAAAAATGGGTGCAACAACCTGCAAAGATTTTATAACATTTAAACAAAACAATCTCTATTTCTTAATTGAGGAGCTTTGTTCACTCTTTTAATAAACACATGAAGCACTTCATTAACAAACTTTTAACAACATTATTATTTGATAATAATCGTAAAAAAAGATTTTACCATTATAATATAAATATTGTACTTTTGACACCATAATTAGAAATTATTGTTTTAAAAATTATTTTATGAATAACATAATAAGAATATCAATTTTATTTATGGTAGCAGCATTTTGCAGCAATTTTGCCATTGGACAAATTAGTGAAGGAGGGGAACCTTTAAGTTTTAAATCGTCTGAAAGTTTTTCAGAAATTTCTTACTACGAAATTACTAAACCGGACATGGAAAAAATCCGGATTGAAGATGAGAAAAATGCCCTAAATGATGATTTATATCTATACGGTAGAAAACTTCCTGTAAATTTATCGATTGACAATGCTGGTGAATGGACAGATTTACCTGATGGCGATAGAGTTTGGAGAATGAAGCTGTACTCGGAAGATGCTTTGGCACTTTTCCTTTTATTCGATGATTTTTGGTTGCCCACTGAAGGTAGATTGTTCGTTTATGGTGGTGATAAAAAACAAGTGATTGGTGCATTCACCGAATTTAATAATCGCGAAAGTGGTTTGTTTGCCACCGAACTAATTTTCGGCGAAGTAATTGTTCTTGAATATTTTGAACCTCAAAATGTAAGAAATATGGCAAGTATTAATATTTCTTCTCTTGGATATGCCTATCGATCTGTCAATTTTCTGAGGGATGGAAAATCGTTTGGAGATTCTGAGGTTTGCGAAGTGAATATTAACTGCGTCCCTGAAGGAGACGATTGGCAAGACGAAAAACGAGGAGTAGCAAGAATTAGCGTTGTTACAAGTCAAGGATTTGGCTGGTGTTCAGGTTCTCTAATAAACACAACACTTGAAGACGGAACACCATATTTTCTAACAGCAGATCATTGTGCAGAAGGAACATCTACAGAAGATCTTGAACAATGGACTTTCTATTTTAATTTTGAAGCTACGGCATGTACCTCACCAACAAGCCAACCCAGCTATAATTCAATGGTTGGAGGTACAAAAATTGCCAGAGGAGGCGAATCTGGTTCTGATTTTTACTTAATTCTCTTAAACAACTATGTTCCAATGAGTTTTACTCCATTTTTTAACGGTTGGGACAGATCAGCCGCACCTCCTACAGGAGGTGTTGGAATTCATCATCCGGCAGGAGATATTAAAAAAATATCGAAATTCAACTCTGCTACTTCCGGTGGCTGGTTAAGCAACAACACTCACTGGAGATTGAGCTGGGAAACAACACAAAACGGGCATGGAGTTACTGAAGGAGGTTCATCTGGTTCACCTCTATTTAACAATAGTGGGTATATTGTTGGAACTTTAACCGGTGGTGCATCAGCATGTGTTGCTGGTGGTGCTGGAACCGGAACCGGTCCTGACAAAGCCGATTATTATGGAAAATTCTACTATTCGTGGAGTTCGAATGGCTCGCAAGATTACAGTAAATTAAAACCTTGGTTAGATCCATCCGACTCTGGCGTTACTACAGTGAACGGGAAAGACGGCTACGATAATATTCAAATTCAGGCAGATTTTATTTCAGATCTTACAAGTATCTACCCTGGAGAATCAGTTGAATTTACAGATATTTCTAACGCTTTTCCAGGATATTCAAGGAAATGGAATTTCGAAGGTGGATCACCAGAATCTTCTGTAATGTCAACAAAATCTGTAACTTATGACAATCCGGGAGTTTTTTCTGTCTCCTTAACTATTAATTCATATCAAGGAGATGATACCTTGACTGATGTTGAAATTAAGACAAATTACATAACTGTGATTGATACTTCAACAAGCTCAATGAATGAATTAGATATGAACGGCATTATAATTTATCCAAACCCGGCAACAAATTATATTAATGTCAGCTCAGAAAGGGATTTTATTATTGAAAGTATCAGAATTTTTAATGCAACTGGAGAACTTGTTAGACAAAAACAAAACAATCTTGCCAAAAATATGAAAATTGAATTAGGTAACCTTCCTGCTGGAATTTATAACATTTTTCTAATTAACGACAAAAAGTCAATATCTTCTAAGTTTTCATTACTAAGATAATCAAGGATTATTTTGTTTGAAAATACAAAAGCTAATTTTCTTATCAATTTCTTGATAAAGAAATTAGCTTTTTACTTATTACCAAAACTTTAACTTACTTTTATTGAAAGGTTTGGGAAGGCAACAATTTTATTAGTTCTTAGAATAGCATTTTATCCAGTCAATATCCATTTTTGCAGGTAAGATGCTGTCGCTAATCTCATTGTAAAGTGCGGAGCTGAAAACAATATACATTGGAGTTTTCGGAATTCCAGATGTTTGTTCTTTAACAATCACATCGTTTATTTTCCAAACAATTTTGTCTTCAGACCATTCGAGAGAGAAAATAAAGAAATCATTTAAATATTTTGAAGCGCCTATTTTTGAAATACTTTTATTTGTTCCTAAACCCCAATAATTGTTCATTCCTATTTTTTTCTTTCCATCCAATTTAAGAATATCAATTTCGGGAATCATTTTTTCTGACAACATCCAAAATGCATGATTCACTGGTGTAACATCGTTCAATCTTATTTTAGCTTTAAAAATTCCGAACTTTTGTCTGAAACTTTCGCCGGTACTAATCAATCCTGATGTATAATCAAATTGTTTTGGCATAAAACCAAACTTTGGATTCCATAATTTTCCTTGAGCTTTGTCTCTTTTTGTTATTATGCTTAAAATAGAATCTTTAATTTGCAAATTCTTACCATCCGTAATAAAATGTTTATCGTTTGCTAAAGAATATCCATCTTTCAGTAATGTTTTCCCCCAATAATAATTCGTCATCCATTTTGTTTGATCTAAATCTTTATCATCAAAATTGTCGTAAAAACTTAAATTCCAGGATTTGATTTCGTCAAATTTATTTGAGCCTTTCAGTTTAAAATATTTTTGAAATTTCTCGGAGTTTTTAATCTCTTCGTACTTCGTTTGTTTTTTATACTCGTCAAATTTTTTGTATCTTTCCTTATCGTTCATCTCATTTTTTAAATCTATAAACTCCTGAGTATGAACGATCGCTTCAAGATCTTCATATTTACTAATTAAATCAGATTTATCTAACTTTTTGAAGTTTTCATATTTCGACGATTTTTTCACTTTAAAAAACTTCTTAATCAGACTTGACTTTTTAAGATCTTTCCATTTTTGTTTTTTTCCGTATTCCTTAGTTTCTTTAAAATCTTCCTTTTTCTCTTTGCATTCGGCTTTTACTTTGTCAAATGCAGTTAAAAATGCTGAGGTATTAACCATTTTCTCTAGTTCAACAAATTCTTTTAAGTCATCTGATTGCTCTGTCCTGAGAAATTGATCGTATATGTTCGAGCTTTTAAACTTATAGTATAATTTTATATTTTTTTGTTTTTGGAGTTTCAGATATTCTTGTTCTTGCTTATATTCTTTAGTCGAACTAAAATTTTCGGCTTTGATTTTTGCTAAAGTGTTAACAAATTTTTGTGAAGTAACAATTTTTTCTAATTCTAAAAAATCTGATAATTCCTGCGAATTTTGGAATTCATTAAATTCTTTAAATTCCTTTTGAATTTCAGCTTCAGCCAATTCAATTTTCTGAGTAGCAGGAATCATTCCAAACATCGACTTTAACAAAAAACTTGTTTTAATACTTGCCATATTATATTTATTAAAATATTATTTCAAACGGTAAAAATATAAAAATCAATACATTTATTGAAATTTATAAAATAAATATTGATTTTTTGGCATTTAGTTTTTATTATTTATATAAATATCAATTAATCAACCAAATACGAAACTGCAAACTGAAGAAGCAAAATTTGCGATTACAGAATGTTTAAAAACAAATTGAAGTTTAATGAGTGGTTGGCTTGGAGCCATACGCTCACTTTGAACAAAAAAAAGTTCTGAAAGTATTGAAACTTCCCGAATGTTGTTTTTTTGAAATATGAGAAAAGCATATTATATTTCAAATTTATTATTTAACTTGTAATATAATAAACTTTATAGTTTTAAACCCATATTCTGGATAATTCAGGTATTGTTTTAGTAAAAAAATCATATCTTTGCAACTGAAATATAGTTACAATATTTGCAGTTAAATTTGTTATGAGTAAAATTGAGAAGCTTCTTGAAAAACTTAAATCTAATCCAAAAGATTTTACTTGGGATGAATTATGTCGGATATTAGCCCAGTTTGGATATATAGAAATTACCAAGAAAGGAAAAACAGGTGGTTCAAGAAGAAAGTTTATCAATGATGAAAATAAAATCATAAGTCTTCATGAGCCTCATCCTTCAAAAATCATTAAATTGTATGTAATCAGGGAAATTAGAAATTATCTAAAAATATAAAACGTAAATCATGGAAAATTATTTAAAATATAAAGAATATATAGGAACAGTTAATTTTAGTTCGGCAGATGAAGTTTTTTATGGTAAAGTTCATGGTATAAACGACTTGGTTACATTTGAAGGTGAAACAGTAAAAGAATTAAAAAATGCTTTTATAGAATCAGTTGTTGATTATTTGAAAACATGTGAAAATTTAGAAAAAGCACCCGATAAAACTTTTAAAGGCAATTTTAATGTACGAGTAACCAAAGAGCTTCATAGGCAAGCTACATTGTTAGCATCAAGAAAAAATATTACATTAAACGAATTTGTGAAAGAGGCAATATCTTATGCCATTTCTCATGAAAACGTCTTTAGTACTATGAATAAATGAAAAGTTCGACAAAGATGGACTATTAGTTCGTACGACAATAATACAATCTTAGGCAAACTTTAAGGAAATAGTTTAGAATGATTTGTCAACTCAATAGATATTAGGGGCTCAGGAACAATTACAAAAATCAAGTTTTTGTGAATAGCTCATTAAAACTTGATAATTAGTGGCTCTACTTTCGGGATGATGCAAATCCTTTAATTCCCAAATCAACTAATCTCCTTTTCTTTCAAAAGTTTCTCTAAAGCATACATCTCATCGCGCAAGCGGGCTGCTTCTATGAAATTGAGTTCTTTGGCTGCTTTTTTCATTGCATTTTTTGTTTTCACAATGGCTTTATCCAAAGCTTTTGGCGACATATATTTAACTACAGGTTCTGCAGCTACACTTATTGAATCTGACTCAACATATGCTTTTTGGTTTTTCAGCAAAGTCTTTATCATTGAATCGGTTGACTTAACTATTTGCTTTGGTTGAATATTATTTTTTTCGTTGTAAGCCAATTGTCTTTCCCGTTTTCTGTTAGTTTCGTCGATGGTTTTTTGCATCGAATTTGTAATCTTATCGGCAAACATTATTACTTTCCCATTGATATTTCGTGCAGCCCTACCAGAGGTTTGAATTAACGATCGTTCGGAACGAAGAAAACCTTCTTTATCGGCATCAAGAATAGCAACCAGCGAAACTTCCGGCAAATCAAGACCTTCACGCAAAAGATTTACACCTACCAAAACATCGAACAATCCTTTTCGGAAATCTTCCATAATTTCAACTCTTTCGAGAGTATCGACACCGGAATGAATATATCTGCAACGAATATTCATTTTTGCCAAATATTTTGTAAGCTCTTCAGCCATTCGTTTTGTGAGCGTTGTAACCAAAACTCGCTCATCAATTTTTGTACGATTATATATTTCTTCAATAAGTTTGTCAATTTGATTCAAGCTTGGGCGAATTTCTATCACAGGCTCTAATAATCCTGTTGGGCGAATAATTTGTTCAACTACTACTCCCTGACATTTTCCGAGCTCAAAATCGGCGGGTGTAGCACTAACGAAAATTGTTTGCTTGGTGATTTCCTCAAATTCTTCAAATTTCAGTGGTCGGTTGTCAATCGCAGCCGGAAGCCTGAAACCGTATTCCACCAGATTAATTTTTCTGGAATGATCTCCCCCATACATAGCTCTAACTTGCGGAATAGTAACATGGCTTTCGTCAATAATAGTTAAAGTATCCTCAGGAAAATAATCTAACAAACAAAAAGGACGTGAACCGGGCTTGCGTCCATCGAAGTAGCGAGAATAGTTCTCGATTCCTGAACAATGCCCCAACTCCTTCATCATTTCCATATCGTAAGTAACTCTGTCTTCAATTCGCTTGGCTTCCAAAGGTTTACCGATATCTTTGAAATAATCAATTTGTTTAACCAAATCGTCTTGAATCAATCTAATTGCTTGCTGCATACGATCTTTTGTAGTAACAAAAATACTTGCAGGGTAAATTATTGCCTGATCAATTCGCTCAAGAGTTTGTCCGTTTATAGGATCGAATGATTCTATTTCTTCAATCTCGTCACCCCAAAAAATTATGCGAAATGCAATATCGCCATATGCAAGAAAAACTTCTACAGTATCACCTTTTACTCGAAAATTTCCACGATTCAATTCAATTTCATTTCTTGAATACAGGCTATCAACCAATTGCATTAAAAATTTGTTCCTGCTAACTAATTGTCCTTTTTGCAGTTTTATAACATTTTCATGAAAATCTTCTGGATTTCCAATTCCGTAAATACATGAAACTGACGAAACTACAATTATATCTTTTCTGCCGGAAAGTAATGAAGAAGTGGTACTTAACCTTAGTTTTTCAATTTCATCATTAATTGAAAGGTCTTTTTCAATATAAGTATCAGAAACTGGCAAATAAGCTTCGGGTTGATAATAATCGTAATATGAAACAAAATATTCTACGGCATTTTCCGGAAAAAATTGTTTGAACTCGCCGTAGAGCTGCGCTGCAAGGGTTTTGTTATGACTCAAAATTAAAGCCGGCCTCTGAAGTTTTTCAATAACATTGGCAACAGTGAAAGTTTTTCCCGAACCAGTAACTCCAAGTAAAGTTTGATATTCTTCTTTGTTCAAAATTCCTTTCGAGAGTTGCTTTATTGCTTCTGGCTGGTCGCCGGTTGGTAAAAAATCAGAGATAATTTTGAAATCCATTTTTTACAAATTTTCAATTAAACATTTTCACCACTCTTAAAAGAGCATCGTATAAAATATCAATTTCTTCATAGGTATTAAAAAAAGAAAAGGAAGCTCTAACAGTTCCATCAATATTTAATCTATCCATAAGCGGTTGCGTACAGTGATGCCCTGTTCTCACAGCTATTCCCAGTTTGTCGAGTATCAAACCTGTGTCGTAGTGATGTATATTTTTCAACAAAAAAGAAATAACACTAATTTTATTTTGCGATTTTCCGTAAATCTCTAATTCCGGTATCGCCGACAATTTCTGAGTTGCATACTCCAAGAGCTGAGTTTCGTAAATAGAAATTTCTTCGAGCCCTATATTTTTTATGTAATTTATTGCTTCTGAAAGCCCTACAGCTCCGGCATAATTTGTAGTTCCAGCTTCAAACTTAAAGGGCAGTTTATTAAAAGTGGTTTTTTCGAAGCTAACTTTTTCAATCATGTCGCCTCCTCCCTGATATGGCGGCATTGCATTCAACCATTTTTCTTTACCATATAAAATTCCAATTCCTGTGGGAGCATAAAGTTTATGTCCTGAGAAGACATAAAAATCGCAATCTAAATCCTGAACATCAACATCGGAATGCTGAATTGCCTGTGCTCCATCAATCAAAACAGGAATATTGTTTTTATGTGCAATTTTCGTAATCTCCTTAACTTGATTTATTGTACCGAGCGTGTTAGAAACATGAGTAAAAGCAATTATTTTAGTTTTTGGGCCAATTAGTTTTTCTAATTCCGAAATCATTAAATCTCCATTATCATCAATTGGAAGAACTTTTAGTTTTGCATTTTTTCTGTCGCATAACATTTGCCATGCTACAATATTTGCATGATGTTCCATTTCAGTAACAATAATCTCATCGTTTTCAAAAATGTATTTTTCACCAAAAGAAAAAGCAACAGCATTTATCGAGAAAGTTGTTCCGCTCGTAAAAATTATTTCGTGCGAATGTTTTGCATTTATAAATCGCTGAATATTTTCTCTTGAACGCTCATATTTTTTGGTCATTTTGTCGCTAAGAAAATGAACCCCGCGATGAATATTGCTATTCCAGTTTTGGTAAACCTTAGTTTCTGCATCAATTACTTGTTGTGGTTTTTGAGTTGTTGCTGCGTTGTCGAGATATATAAGCGGTTTTTTATATATTTTTTGATTTAAGATTGGGAAATCTTTACGAATTTTGTTTATGTCTATGTTCACAATTTTTAGTTTTTAATAACAAAAATAGCAATTAATCTAAAAGTACTATATCTCTTTACATAATTTTGGTAAGCAAATATTCAAAAAGACTAGCAACTTTTTTTAAGAATAGCCTGATTTAAGAATGACAATTCAAAGCACAATTATTACATCTCGACAATTCACCTCGTAACCTCTTATTCACCAAATCGTCTATTCTTTCGCGCAATGGTTCAACTGTGATTTTTTTGACAATTTCGTTAGCGAAAGCAAACATCATCAGCAATCGTGCTTCATGTTTAGGAATTCCGCGTGATTGACAATAAAAAATGGCATTTTCGTCTAATTGTCCGACTGTTGCACCATGACTACATTTTACATCGTCAGCATATATTTCGAGATGTGGTTGTGAATGAATTTTTGTAATATCTGTCAATAAAATATTCTTGTTCGATTGAAACGCTTTGGTTTTTTGTGCCTCTTTTCTTACAACAACTTTTCCGGTGAAAGTGCCATTTGCAAAATCGTCTAATACTCCTTTAAAAACCTGATTACTAACACAGTTTGGTTTTGCATGATCTATTACCGTATAATTAGAAATATGTTGAGTTTTGTCGGTTAAGTACAATCCGTAAAGATTGTTTTCGCAATATTCGTCGTTTAACAAAACATTGATATTATTCCTAATTAATCCGCCGTGAAGAGAAATTGTATTAAAATTTAGTGTGCTACTTTTTTCTTGTTGAAAAAATACCGATGATATTTGCGAAGCCTCGTTATGTTCGTTTTGAATTTTGAAATAATCAAGAAATGCATTTTTGCCAACAAATCCTTCTGTTACCGAATTTGTCAAGAATTTATGTGGCGACAAAGAATGGTCGCAAACCACAACTTTAGCATGAGAATTTTCTTCAGCAATAATCATATTTCTATGCTGAACAAATAGAGCTTCTTCAGAAAGCAAGATATTAATTATCTGAATCGGCTTTTCTAAAACAGCATTTTTTGGGAAATACAAAAACAAACCATCCTGAACAAAAGCAGTATTTAAAGCTACTAAACTGTCATTTTCATAGGAGGCAATTTTTGAGTAATGCTTTTCAAACAACTCAGGAAATTTTTTCGATGCTTCATCAAAGCTTCCTATAATTGCACCACTTGGCAATGTTGTCAGCTTTTCGTCATTTGCGGAATAATACCATCCATTTAGTAAAATAATTGTATCTGTATCAATATCAGGGATATCGCAAGAAAAAATATCATCTAATTGAAAATCAATTTTTTGTTTTTCAAAATAAAAATTGTGCTTGTCATCAAAAATCGGTAATAAATTTGTGTGCTTATACTTTTCATTTTTTCGTGAAGGTAAGCCAAGATCACTGAATTTATCAATTGCACTTTTTCTATGTCTTGAAATTATTTCAGATGATTTATCAAGTTTTTCGATATTGTTTTGAAAAATATTAGCAAAATCGCTAACTATGGGATATTTATTCATTTTTTGTCGTTTTTAAGACTTCCATACTATTTAAAAAATATAATGACAGTCTTGATTTTCACTAATTATTTCGATAAACAATAGGTTTTGGAATTGATTAATTAATATGATTTTTTATCCAATCGTATCCTTTTTCTTCAAGTTCGAGAGCAAGTTCTTTTCCGCTTGTTTTCACAATTTTTCCATCGTACAAAACATGAACTACATCGGGCACAATATAGTCTAACAATCGCTGATAATGAGTAATTACAACTGTTGCATTTTCAGGCGATTTCAATTTATTCACACCATTGGCTACAATTCTAAGAGCATCAATATCAAGTCCTGAGTCGGTTTCGTCAAGTATCGAAAGTTTTGGCTCTAACATTGCCATTTGAAATATTTCGTTTCGTTTTTTTTCTCCTCCTGAAAATCCTTCGTTGACCGACCTATTAGCTAACTGAGAGTCTAATTCTACAAATGCTTTTTTCTCTCGCATCATTTTTAGAAAAGCTGCAGCTTTAATAGGTTCTTGGCCGTTGTGCTTGCGTTTTTCGTTGATTGCAGATTTCATGAAATTTACCATGCTCACACCCGGAATTTCTATCGGGTATTGAAAACCAAGGAAAATTCCTTCGCGAGCTCTTTCTTCAGGTAGCATATCTAAAAGGTCTTTTCCAATATACTGAATTTTACCTTCAGTAATATTGGCATATTCCCGACCTGCAATTACTGAGGCAAGTGTACTTTTGCCAGAGCCATTTGGCCCCATAATGGCATGCACCTCACCAGCTTTTATTTCAAGATTTATTCCTTTCAAAATTTCTTTTCCTTCTATAGAGGCATGTAAATTTGTTATTTTTAACATAGTATTTTTTGTTTGAAATTGTTTAATAGTCAAGAGTTTGTGAGTAACTCTTTTTTGACAAATTAATATTAATTTTTAAAACTTATCCAACGCTTCCTTCAAGTGAAATTTGTAATAATTTTTGTGCTTCAACAGCAAATTCCATAGGTAATTTATTTAGAATTTCTTTTGCATAACCATTTACTATTAAGCCAATTGCTGTTTCTGTATCGATTCCGCGTTGGTTACAATAAAATATTTGGTCTTCTCCAATTTTTGAAGTTGTAGCTTCATGCTCAACTATTGAAGATTGGTTGTCGATATCGAGGTATGGAAAAGTGTGAGCACCACATTTGTCGCCCAGAAGCAATGAATCGCACTGCGAAAAATTTCGCGAATTGATAGCTTTTTTAGCAATCCTAACAAGTCCTCGATATGAATTTTGACTTTTCCCTGCCGAAATACCTTTTGAAATAATTGTGCTTTTTGAATTTTTTCCAAGATGAATCATTTTTGAGCCTGTATCGGCTTGCTGAAAATTGTTTGTAACCGCAACTGAATAGAATTCGCCTATAGAATTATCTCCTTTCAAAATGCAACCCGGATATTTCCAAGTGATTGCTGAACCAGTTTCGACCTGTGTCCACGAAATTTTCGAATTGTCGCCTTGGCAAATTCCTCGTTTCGTTACAAAATTATAAATCCCGCCAATTCCTTCTTTATTTCCGGGATACCAATTCTGAACAGTCGAATATTTTACTTCTGCATTTTTCATCGCAATAATTTCAACAATTGCAGCATGAAGCTGATTTTCATCTCTTTGTGGCGCAGTGCAACCTTCAAGATAGCTTACATAACTATCATCATCGGCAACAATTAACGTACGTTCGAATTGTCCGGTATTGGCAGCATTTATCCTAAAATATGTAGAAAGTTCCATTGGACATTTCACTCCTTTTGGGATATAACAAAACGAGCCATCACTAAAAACAGCAGTATTTAGAGCTGCAAAAAAATTATCTTTGTATGGAACCACCGATCCAAGATATTTCTTAATAAGGTCGGGGTGGTCTTGAACTGCTTCGCTAAAAGAGCAAAAAATTATACCTAATTCTGCCAAATTCTTTTTAAATGTTGTTTTCACCGAAACGCTATCCATTACAGCATCTACAGCAACACCAGAAAGAAGTTTTTGTTCGTTTAGCGGAATTCCTAATTTTTCGAAAGTGTTAAGAAGCTCCGGATCTACTTCATCTAAACTATCCAGTTTTGGCTTTTGCTTTGGGGCAGAATAGTAAATAATATCCTGATAATCAATATCTGGAATATTCAAATTTGCCCATTTCGGAAATTCAAGAGTTTTCCAATATCGGAATGCTTTTAGTCTGTATTCAAGGAGCCAATCAGGTTCATTTTTTTTCGATGATATTAATCTAACTACTTCTTCGTTTAATCCTTTTGGGATTTCATCTGCCTCTATTTCAGACACAAACCCATATTTGTAATCACTATTTGTAACTTCTCCTAAAATTATGTCTTGTTCACTCTTCATATTTTATCAATATTGAATGATATTTAAATCAATCTTATTCTTATTTAGTATTATTCTAAATAAGCCGCAAATATATAAAATCTTATTATAATTGCACATTTAAAAATATAAATTTGCAGGCAAAAATTTAATGGTAAACAAATGACAAAAATATCGGAAATAGGTGAATTTAAGTTAATTGAAACATTAACAGAAAAAGTAAAACTAAAAAATAGCAGTACAATTAAAGGAATTGGAGACGATGCAGCAGTTTTAGACTACGGATATAAGCAAATTGTTGTAACTACAGATTTACTTGTAGAAGGAATTCACTTCGATTTGATATATACACCACTGAAACATCTTGGTTACAAAGCAGTTGTTGTGAATCTATCTGACATTTATGCAATGAATGCCATTCCGAAACAAATTACTGTATCGATAGCAATTTCTAATAAATTTACTGTAAAAGCCACAGAAGAAATCTACTCAGGGATTTATCTCGCTTGCGAAATTTATGGTGTTGATTTGATCGGCGGAGACACATCATCTTCTGTTACAGGCCTGACTATCAACGTAACTGCATTAGGAGAAGTCTCAAAAGAAGATGTTGTTTACAGAAATTCAGCAAAGAAAAACGATTTAATTTTAGTATCGGGAGATCTTGGCAGTGCCTATTTTGGCTTGCTATTATTAGAACGCGAAAAAGAAGTATTTAAGACAAATCCGGATGTGCAGCCAAAATTTGAAGGCTACGATTATATTTTAGAACGACAATTAAAGCCTGAAGCAAGAAAAGATGTGATTGCTGAATTAAAAAAAATAAATGTGAAACCCAGCTCTATGATTGACATTTCAGATGGTCTATCGTCTGAATTACTTCATATATGTAAGGCATCTAATGTTGGATGTAAGATTTATGAAGAAAAAATCCCGATTGACGCTTCAACCCAAAATATTGCAGAAGAATTTTCTATGGTTGCTTCAGTTGGTGCACTTTCGGGCGGCGAAGATTATGAACTTCTTTTTACCGCTTCAATTAAGGATTTCGAAAAGTTAAAAAATAATGAGCATTTCGAAATAATTGGGCATATTGCTGATGAAAGTGAAGGTAAAATAATAGTTACAAAAGATGGGTCGGAAGTTGAAATAATTGCTCAAGGTTGGGATGGAATAAAAGAATAATTTTTTTTTAATGAGTTTTGTTTTTATTCGGAATTTTAGAATGAAACCACAATATGTTTAGTAAAATTATAATTCCACCTCTGAAGCCGGAACAGTAAATTTAAAGGTACTTCCTTTATCAATTTCGCTTTCAACCCAAATTTTTCCGTCATTTTTATTTACAAATTCTTTGCATAAAATCAATCCAAGGCCTGTTCCTATTTCGTTTTCGGTGCCGGGCATCTTATAAGATTCATTTATTGTAAACAATTTTAACATTTCTTCTTCTCTCAACCCTACTCCATTATCTTTGATGCTAATTTCATAATAATTATCTTTCTTCTGTGAGCTAAGCTCAACAAAACCTCCTCTATTAGAAAATTTTATTGCATTAGAAACAATATTTCTAATAGTCGTTTCAATCATATTATAATCGGCAAAAATGCTTGTATTCCTTTGAATCTTATTGATTAACTCAATGTCTTTATTTTTGGCTTGAACTTCCAGAACACCAAAAATTGTGTGAATAGATGGATTTAGTTCATATTGTATAGGTTTAAATGGCGTTTTCCCAATTTGTATTTGAGACCACTCTAATAAACTATTAATAAATTGAAAGATGTTATAAACAGAATCTCTCATAGCTTTAATGAATTTCTTTTTCTCTTCGTGCGAAAAATCATCAAATTCTTCGTTAAGCAAATCACTTAAACCGAGCAACGCACTGAATGGGCTTTTCAGATCGTGTGAAACAACCGAGAAGAATTTGTCTTTAGTCTTATTCATTTCTATAAGCCTCTCGTTTTGCAACTCAATCTCTTCACTTTGCTCTTCAATTTCTTCATTTTTTTCTGACAAAAGAGCTTGAGCAATTTCTATTTTTCTCTTCCTATTATATAAGATTCTTGCAAAAATCGAAACAACAATCAATATAAGTACCATTGCACCACCAATTACTCGTTGCTGTATTATTATTGATTCAATAAGTTGATTTTCAATCAATAGTTTAGAATTAATTTCTTCTCTTTTTTCTGCTTCATATTTTTCTTGCAATTGAGCAATTTGTTTGGTTTTGGTTTCATCAAACATACCAAATCTAGTCTGCTCGTAAATTGTCAGATACTTAAAAGCATTCTTATAATCTCCCATTTCCTCATAGGTAGTAGAAAGTAAACTTGAAGCAACTGATATATATATTTTCGTACCTGTTTCTTGTGCAATTTTCAGACTACGCATAGCATACTTTAACGCCTTATTATATTCTTTCTTTTTTTGATATACGTGTGCAATATTATTTAGAATATTAGGAATACTTATAATGTCATCTTTAGTAATTTCTAATGATTCGTTTAGGAATTTTATAGCCTCATCATAGTTGCCTAATTTAGTAGATATTGCACCAAGTATATTGTAATTGTTAGCAGACATAGGAAAGTTCTCAATCTGTTCACTTATTTTCAATGATTCTAATGCCATTTCTTTAGATTTTTGGATAGAGTCAGTTTCAAAATATATAGCACTCAATCTGTTTAATGAGCTCGCAATTAGAGTTATATCTTCACTGCTTTTTGCTATGGTCAAAGATTGTTTTGTATATTTTATTGTTTCCTCAAAATTTCCTAAAGCTCTATGTAGGTCGCCGATGTTACGTAAACAACGGCATTGATTAGTTACATCTCCAATGTTTTCGTAGATTGCCAATGCTTTTGAAATATTGGTCATTACTGAATCATAATTTCCTAAAGTTTTATTAATTATTCCAGTCGTATAATATATTTCAGCAATAACTTTATTTGGTTTGACAATGGGTATTAAATCGTATGCAATTTCATTATATTTCTGTGCTTTTATAATATCATTATCTAAAAGCAGATAACACAATTTATTTATTGTTTCTACTTTCAAAATTTCATTCGTGGTAGTATCAATTACTTTTTCTAAACTATCTGTTGAGACGATAGAGTGCGAATATTTATAAGAGAATAAAATTGAAACGAATAAAACACAAATAATTATTATTTTACTCCTTTTCCTCATTTATATGTAAATATTAAAATATATTTTTTCTACAAATATACATTTTTTTCAGAATAATAATTATAAATACTATTAAATAAAAACCCTGCTTCAAAAAGGAAGCAGGGTTTTTATTTAATTTTTCACAAATTAATATGCAAAAATCGGGAAGTCCTTCATCATATTTGTAACTTCCTTTTTTGTATTTGAAATTAGTTTTTCGTCTTCAACGTTTAAGATTATTTTATCTATCATTTCAACGATTGGTTCCATATGTTCCTCTTTAAGCCCACGTGTAGTAATTGCAGGGGTTCCAACTCTTAATCCGGAAGCTTGGAAAGGCGATCGCGTATCAAAAGGAACCATGTTTTTATTTACAGTTATATCAGCTTTAACAAGAGTATTTTCAACAATTTTGCCACTAATTTCAGGCACTTTGGTTCTTAAATCAATCAACATTGAATGATTGTCTGTTCCGTTTGAAATAACTTTATAGCCTCTATCAACAAATGCTTTTGCCATGACCGCAGCATTAGCTTTGGTTTGAGCCATATATTCTTTATAACTATCTGTTAATGCTTCGCCAAAAGCAACTGCTTTAGCTGCAATTACATGCTCTAAAGGACCTCCTTGAGTTCCAGGGAAAACACCGGAGTCTAACAAAGATGACATCATTCTAATTTTTCCTTTTGGCGTTTTCTTTCCGAAAGGATTCTCAAAATCTTCGCTCATCATAATAATGCCACCACGAGGACCACGCAAAGTTTTATGTGTGGTTGAAGTTACAATATGGCAATGTGGAAATGGATTGTTAAGTAAGCCAGTAGCAATAAGTCCTGCCGGATGAGCAATATCTGCCATTAGCAAAGCACCAACTTTATCGGCAATTTCTCTCATTCGGGCAAAATCCCAATCGCGAGAATATGCTGATGCTCCGGCAAGTAGCATTTTGGGTTTTTCTTTAATGGCTACTTCCTCCATCATATCGTAATCTACAGTACCTGTTTCTTCTTTAACTCCGTATGCAACAGGCCGATACAAAATACCGGAAAAGTTCACAAACGAACCATGAGTTAAATGTCCGCCATGCGAAAGGTCGAAGCCAAGAAAAGTTTCACCTGGCTTTAGTATTGCCAACATTACAGCTGCATTTGCCTGAGCTCCAGAATGTGGCTGGACATTTGCCCAACATGCTCCAAACATCTCTTTCAATCGATCGATGGCTAATTGTTCTGTTTGGTCAACTACTTCGCATCCACCATAGTAGCGTTTGCCGGGATACCCTTCTGCATATTTATTTGTCATGCAAGAACCCATGGCTTCCATTACTTGATTGCTTACAAAATTTTCTGAAGCAATAAGTTCAATGCCATTTTTCTGACGTTGATATTCTTTTTCAATTATTTCAAAAACCTTAGTATCTCTTTCCATTACATTTGTTTTAATTTATTATATATTCCTTTTTATAATTTTAGAATTTTAAACTAAAAATCCGAAACTCTGATTATTGCCTTTTAATCCTGACTGTCGTACTTTACAATGTTCATAAAGTGTCCCATTTTATCGCGTTTGGTTTTCAGGTAAAAATCGTTATGCTCGTTTGGTTCAATTATTAGAGGGAGATTCTCAACAATTTCAAGTCCATATCCTTCGAGTCCGGCTCTTTTTATTGGGTTATTTGTTAATAGACGTATTTTAGAAATATCCAATTCTCTTAATATTTGTGCTCCAACACCGTAGTCTCGTTCGTCATCTTTAAAACCTAATTCGAGATTTGCTTCAACGGTATCTCGTCCATTTTCCTGCAATTGATATGCTTTCATTTTATTTAGCAATCCAATTCCTCTTCCTTCCTGATTCATATAAAGAAGAACACCTTTTCCTTCTAATTCTATCATTTCCATAGCTTTATGAAGTTGTTCTCCGCAATCGCAGCGCTGAGAGCCAAAAATGTCGCCGGTGGCACACGATGAATGTACTCGAACCAAAATCGGTTCATCGACATCCCATTTGCCTTTTATGAGAGCTATGTGTTCTAAATTATTCGATGTTTGTTTAAACGGAATTAAGTTGAAATTGCCAAATTCGGTAGGTAAATTCACTTTCACACCTCTCAAAACCAAACTTTCTTCTTTTAACCTGTAGGAAATAAGGTCTTCTATTGAAATGAGTTTCAGATCAAATTTTTTGGCAATTTTAGTAAGTTCTGGCAAACGAGCCATAGTGCCATCTTCATTCATAATTTCTACCAATGCTCCACCTGGCTGCAATCCTGCCAAGCGTGTTAAATCGACAGTTGCTTCAGTATGACCAGTTCTTCTTAGAACTCCTCTATTTTTTGCTTTCAATGGAAAAATATGGCCCGGCCGACCTAAATCTACAGGATTGGTTTTCGGATTTACCAATGCTTTTATTGTTTTGGCTCTATCCGCCGCAGAAATTCCAGTTGAGCAACCATGTCCTAACAAATCAACGGAGATTGTAAAAGGCGTATCATGAGCAGCAGTGTTTTTTCCAACCATAAGTTCAAGTTCTAAATAGTCGCAAGTTTCTTCTGTGATAGCTGCACAAATAAGTCCTCGACCATGAGTTGCCATGAAATTTACAATTTCAGGTGTGATTAATTCGGCAGCACAAATAAAATCGCCTTCATTTTCTCTGTCTTCATCGTCAACTACAATGATTACTTTTCCGGCTTTTATATCTTCTATTGCCTCATCAATAGTATTAAATTTAAATGTTTCTTTCTCCACTTTTTATCTTTTATTTTCAGAAAAACTATTTGCAAAAGTGGTAATTTTAGAACAAATAGAAAATAGTTTATTCTTTTTTATTGAGATAATTTCAATCTATTTTTCTAAAATGAGCTATACCGTAATAAAGCTGAATTATTTATAATATTTTGATGCTTTTTCTAAATCAAATTATGCAGAATACTTTTCATTTTATAATTAAATTGCATCTTAAAATCATAAATAAACTTTACTATTTATGAACAATTTCCGAAATGATACGTTGAAAAGTTTTAAAAAATGCTTTATTTTGCAAGATGTATATTGAATTTATGAAAAATTAAAAACCTTATTATGATTAATTACAAAAATATATGCTTTACCATAGCTTCAGTTTTTTTTATATTAATATCCTATCAATCAAAATCGCAAACTACACCATGCGATACAATTTCATTCAATCAAACATTTCCTGACACTATCTATTCTTGCGGTGTTGATAGCATTGAATTAGATGCTGGAGCAAATTATTTGAGCTATCAATGGAATACACTTGATACTACTCAGTCTGTTTATGTATCAACATCATCAATGTATATTGTTAATCTTGTTTTGGATAGCACTTGCTTTGGAGGAGATACAGTTTTTGTAAGCCTTATAAGTTCTACAATTCAACAAAACGATACCGGAATTTGCTATGGTGAAGATATTTTGATTTCGATGTCTTCATCTTTTTATTCATTTCAATGGAATATTGGATTTTATTCAGACACAATAGTTCATACTCCTTTCAGCACAACAAACTATGTTGTTGAAATATTTGATGGCTTTTCTTATTGCTATGATTCGGTTTTGGTTACAGTGGATGTTTCTCCCGGGTTGCAGGAAAATTATCTGTTTTGTAATATTGACAGTTTTGACTTGGCGACCAATCCAAACGGTAATTTTACTGACTATTTGTGGAATACAGGAAGTACAGATGCTTCAATTTATGTAAATACTACTGGGATTTATAGTGTTTCAACAAATACAAGTATGGGATGCTTTTATCAAGATACTACATCTGTTGAATTTATTATTGCAAATGTTTCGCAAGCAGATACAACACTTTGTTATGGAGATAGTTTGGTTCTTTCAGCAAATCCTGGAATGACTTACTATTCGTGGAGTACGAATCAATACACAGAATCAATTACAGTTTTCCCAAGCGATACAAGTACATATTTCATAACCTACCCTCTTGGTATCGGACAATGTAGCGATAGTGTAACTTTAAATGTTGCAAGTCCGCCATTTTTAGACGATACAATTCTACTTTGCAATGCATCGAATTATGAAATAGATGCTAGTTCAGATTATTCAAATTATTTATGGAGCACAGGTAGCAACTCCACTATTTTAAATATTACAAATAGTGGGACTTATGGATTAACAGTGAGCATTGATGCCTGCACTCAAATCTATTCTAATTATGTAGATTTTATTGATTTAGAAATAACTACGAACGACACTACAGTTTGCTATGGCGAAACAATTACTATTAATGCAAGTTCAAGTATTTCAAACTACACATGGAGTACTCAAGAATTTACAAGCTCAATTTCTCCAACAATTACCGATAACTCTACAATATTTTTATATTCAAGCAATGGCATAAACTCGTGTATGGATTCTATCCAAATCATGGCCTATCCTGAAATAACAGTAAATTTAGACGATTCTGTATTTGAATGTAATCAAGCAAGCATCGATATTTTTGAACAAATTTATGTTTATCCTTCATATTTGTGGAATACCGGAGAAACTTCTCAGGTTTTAACAGTAAATTCGACAGGAACATATACTCTTACTGTAACAAATAATGAAGGCTGTAGCGGCGTAGGACAAAGTTATGTAAATCTTATTTCAGTAGATATTTTGCAAAACGATACACTTTTATGTAACGGAAATTCTTTAATAATAAATTCAACAGCTTCAACAAGCTCATATTTTTGGAACACAGGCGAAACCACTTCATCGATTCTTGTTGCTCCTTTTGTATATTCCCAATATATTTTGACTGCAACTGACGGAATTGGCTCCTGCACTGATCAAGTAAATATTAGTGTTGGCGATCCAATTTCAATTAGTTTTGATGATACAATATTTTCTTGCTCAACCTTAGAATTTTCGTTCGATACTACATTTTCGAGCTATCTTTGGAGTACCGGAGAAATTAGCCCTTCAATTTTGGTTAACTCTTCCAATATTGTTAGCGTAACCGTAACTAATTCAAGTGGTTGTTCTGATTCCGATAGTTCCTTTGTTTACATAATCGACTCTAAAATTGACCAATCTGACACTGCAATTTGTGAAGGAGAATTTGTAATGTTTTCTATAGATCAAAATGTAAGCTCATATAATTATTTATGGAACAATGGCTCCACAGATTTGGCAATTTTTGTATTTCCAGAAACAAGTCAATATTATTCAGTTTCTATTTCCGATGGCGTAGGAACCTGCACAGACGAGGTCTTTGTTGAAGTTTGGGAATTTGGAATTGACACTATTTTTGGAGCAACAGATGTTTATCAAGACTCGACAGAACAATATTTCATTAACACATATCCGGGATCAACCTTTGAATGGAATGTATCCTCAGGGACATTTACCCAAAACTCTGACACGAGCATCACTGTAGTTTGGGGACAAATGGGTGTTGGTGTTGTGCAAATTGTTGAAACTAATTCTCATGGCTGCATTAGCGAACCTTTGATTTTGGAAGTTACTATTGATTTCGATTTTAGTATAGCAGATAATGGCGATGAAAGAATTTTAGTTTTTCCAAACCCGTTTAGCGATTTCACAAAAATTATTCTGAACAATAAACTTCAAAATTTCAAAAAAATGGAAATTTATGATGCTTTCGGTAAAATGATTTATCAAATTGAAAATCAAAATCGAACTGAATATATTGTTCATAGAAACAACTTATCTCAAGGCGTTTATTTTATAAAAATAATTGGAGAAGAAATCATAATAAAAAAGATAATTGTTCAATAAACTGCTTATGAAGGCTTTTTGTCTGATTGTTTTCTACTGTACAATTTCATATTTTTCAACCTCTTATGCACAAGACACCACCGATAGTGGCTTTGAGTTGTTAGAATATGCCTATGAAGGAAATTTCAAAAAAGTCGATAGTCTTTTAAAACAAGGAACTGATGCAAATTCATGTACTTACAAAGGCTATACAGCTATTATGTATGCCGCCGAAAATGGGAATATAGACATAGCTAAATTACTAATTGAAAATGGCGCAGATGTAAATATGGTGCCTTTCAATAAAACATCTCCATTAATTGCAGCAACAAAAAATAACTTCATTGAAATTTGCGAATTATTAATTAGAAACAATGCAGAAGTAAATTGCATAGATAGAAAACGGGCTTCCCCTCTTTTTTATGCTGCTGCATATGGTTACGATACTTTATGCGACATGTTAATCTATTATGGTGCAGTAGATTATAAGAACTTTTATAATCAAACTTCGCCATTAATGATTGCTTCATTTGTTGGCAATATTGAAATAGTTGATTTACTCCTTCATCATGGAGCATTATTAAGCCTTAAGGATAAAAAAGGACGAACAGCTCTTTTTTACGCAATAGAAAGCAACCAATTCCAAATAGTTGAGTTACTTATAAATAATTCAGCAAATATATTTGATACTACAAAATCCGGCATTTCTCCAATTATCTTAGCTGCAAATCAAGGGAATTTTGAAATTTTAGAGATGCTTTTGGATAAACATTCTGCAGTTTATATAAATAGTAAATCAGAAGACCAGAAAGTTCAGTATGACAGTATTATGAAAGATTCGGAATTAAATTTAGCATTATTTTATGCCAAATTAAATAAACACAGAAATATTGAAAAGCTACTAAAAAAATATAATGTGCAAAACAAAAAATTAATAATAAGCAATTTTTCTATTCACATTGACAATTATTTTAACACACAAGATTATATGTTTGGTGGTGGATTTGGGTTTTATGAATTAAAATCAAACTCTACACTTAATTTTGGATTTAATTCTCGACTAAGAAAAAAAAGTATTTTGATGGAACAAGATACAAATTTGTTTTTTCAATTTCGTGAACAACGATTTCTGTTCTATTCAAGTTTTGAAAAGCAGCTTAATTTTATAAATACTAATGAATTAGAAACCGGTTTTTTGCTTGGAATAAAAGGACTTTTCACTTTTGGGAATTTGCGGGGAACCAAATTAAATGTAAAAAATAAGTTTCATTTTGTGCCTCAAGTAGGATATTTTTTTAAAAAAGGAGATATTTCTTATAAGATCTATTACGAATATTTAGATTTTAATATTTATGAATTTTCACCCCATAGAATAAACATTTCATTAGCTGCAAATATAAGATTAAAAAAATTAAATTATAAAAAAGCTAATTTTGATTGGCTATACTAACGAATTATGAATATGATATTTAGCCATATTTTTCAAATTTCTTAAATCTTAGTTAATGAGAAAACTCTTTCAAATATTTAGTGGCTCAAGTTTATTAAAATGGAAAATTTTCTTCCTATTAATAATATCGTTAATTTCATGCGACTTGGATAAATTGTTTCCTCCCTGCGAAGCCGAAGAACCTAAGGATGCCCAACTTTTTGTATATATAACAATCAATGAAGAAAATAAGAATGTTCCCATCACAATTTTTGAAGGAAATATTGAGGATTCTCTTATTGTGTGGGAAGATTTTTCGAAGGACAAAGAATTTTGGGTTTATCTCCCATTAAACAAGTACTATACTGCAGCTGCAGAATATCAGGTTGGCAACAAAACCATAATTGCAATTGATGGCGAAGAAATGAAAAGCAAAGAAAAGTATGATGAAAACGGTGATCCTTGTTGGGAAATTTACGGTGGATATTTATACTGCGAACTTGACTATGAAAAATAATCAAAAAAAACAGTTTAATATTTTATTGAAACATATTCAATTTCGCTAAAACTTCCTTCTTTTATTTCAAAATAAGTATTTGTCCCAATAATTCTTGTTTTAAATTTGAAAGTACCTGATACGGTTTTTTCAACATTATCGAACTCACTTATAATAATATAACCGGATTCCGTAACATGATCAACAAATTCTCCACCATTCAGATCAATTGTACAATACAGAAAAGTTGAACCATTTATTGGGTCAAACATATCGTAGGTGGTTTCTTTCAAAATCCCATCGTTGTCGGGGCATTGCAAGGCAAGTTTAATTCTTCTTTTGTCAGAAGATGTTGCCATAATATCAAGACGAACAGACTCTTGCGATTCAACTTCCAGCAAAATAGTTTCAAACTCGTTTGCACTCCATGATGAGCCATCAACTTTTGCACTCATTGTTGGATTTGGCTCATCATCTTTTGTGCAACTGATTGCAAATAGTCCAATTATTATAAAATAGATTATCCTTGTCGATAAGTTCATGTCAATAAATTTTACTCCTTTTTAATAATGCAAATATAATTAAGAATATTGTATATAATTCTTTTAAATTTACTTTAATAAAATTCAAATCGATTTTTGCAGAAATAATAAACAACTGAATTTTACTAATAGTGCAAGAAAAGTTGTAAAAAATTGATATATTAATTATTCCTTGATAGTTTTATAAAAATAATACTTTTGTAATTTTTTAATAAAATAGTTTTGGAATGGCAAAAAAATACATTTTTAGAAGTTTGAAAAATACGCTATTGTTAGTTTTAGCAATAATATTGTTTTCTTGCGGAAATACTTCAAGAATAGAAGAAGCTCAAAAAGAGTTATTACAAGTTGATATTGACCATTCCAATTTGTCGAAAAAAGAAGGACGGCACAAATCTTCTGCAAAATATATTCATCCTAATTCAGTGTATCTTAAACCTCAGAAAGAGCCCATAGTTGGAAAAAATGCTATTCTAAATATTCTTTCGAGAAACGAAGATGCCAAAGCAAAATTAAGCTGGCAACCTACTAAAGCGATTGTTTCAAAGTCAGGCGATTTAGGCTATACTTTTGGGACTTATAAAATGAAAAAACGCAGAAAAGTTTCTCATGGAACCTACGTAACTATTTGGGGAAAAAACGAAGAAGGCAAGTGGAAATTTGTATTAAAAAGTGCAAATGAGGGATTAGGTAACCAAGAGTAAATTTCTATACTCGAGTATCAATTTTATAATTCATCTGATTAAAAACAATTTTACATATTTTCATTTTAATTGCTTCAAAAAAGTTCTACTATATAAAATGTAAAATTCAATCATACAAATGAAGCCTTACATTTTTTAAGATAAGAGAACAAAATGCGAAAATTATCAGCAAATTTTATTTTCCCAATAGCAGGTAAACCATTGAAAAATGGGATTTTAATAATTGGCGATTCAGGCGAAATTCTTAAAATCGTTGACACAAATGGGGAGCTTTACGAATCAGAAAAACTTGAATTTTACAATGGGGTTTTAGTACCTGGATTTGTAAACACACATTGCCATCTCGAACTTTCGCACCTAAAAAATAAAATCACCAATGATTTAGGCCTTACAAATTTCATTGATAATATCAAAAAACAAAGATTTGCTTACAATGAAGAAATTCATGAAGCTGCAAAAAATGCCGATGAAATGATGCAAAAGGAAGGAATTGTTGCTGTTGGTGATATTTCTAATACCAGCAAGAGTTTCCCTGTAAAATCGAATAGCAAAATTCACTACCATACATTTATCGAAGTTTTTAGTTTCTTGGAAAAGCAGGCAGATGAGGTTTTTCAAAAAGCCCATAACTTATATATAGCCTACCAGAAAAATGTAAATAGCTCAGTTTCAATTGTTCCTCATGCCAGTTATTCGGTGAGTGAAAAATTATTTTCGAATATCAGTGAATTTGCTCTAAAAAACAACTCACTAATTTCGATTCATAATCAGGAATGCGCCGGTGAAAATAAAATGATTTCTGATAAAACAGGCGATTTGTACGATTATTTCATAAAATGTGGTTTCGATTTGTCGGAATGGAAAGCTAACGGGAAAAATTCAATAAACTCCTCAATCAGACAACTTCCTGAATCTGTAAAAAAAATATATGTACACAATACATTCACAAGCAAAAACGATTTAGATTTGGTTTTAAACCAGAAGGAAAATATTTTCTTTTCAATTTGCCCAAATTCAAATATTTACATTGAAAACAAATTGCCAAATTTACCTTTGTTCATGAAAAAAAATGCACAAATTACAATTGGCACCGATAGTTTGGCATCGAACAATTCACTTTCAATATTGGAAGAATTAAAAACTATCAACAATTTTTTTCCGGAAATTTCTTTCATGAATCTCATAAAATGGGCAACACAAAATGGAGCACTTGCATTAAATCTGGAAAAATCGTATGGAAGTTTTGAAACAGGAAAAACCCCGGGAATAAACCTAATCCAGAATTTCGATTTTGAAAAAATGAATGTTAGTAAAAAAAGTACAGTTAAAGTAATTGTCTAAACAATATTTGAGATAGGATTTTTAGTTAAAACATTACACTTTTAATGTTAGTAAAAGAAGATTTAATAGAAACAGACTTATTTTTCTGCAAGCGAAAAAACCTTGCACTAAAACTTTTGATTGTTGTTTTTTCATTAATCACTTTAATCAGTAATTCCACTAAAGGACAAACTATTACCTTCAAATATTGGCTTACAGGAAACAAAAAATCGGAAATAGAAATTAGTGATGGGCTTCGGCAAGGTAATCATACTTTTTGGTATTTTAATGGACTTAAAGAAATGGAAGCCAGCTACACAAACGACAGCTTAAACGGCAAAATAATTGCCTGGTACAGAAACGGACAAATAGAATTTATTGGCAATTATAAAAATGGGAAGAAACATGGCAAATGGCAGATCTGGTATCGGAATGGTATGGTAAAAAGTAAGGTTTTTTATACCGAAGAAATCCCTGACGATTTTTGGATTTTCTGGTATAAAAACGGACAAATGAAAGAAAAGTCCTATTATTTAGGTGGACTCCTTGAAGGCATTTGGACAGTCTGGCACAAAAACGGACTAAAGAAAGAAGAAGGAAATTGTCAGGATGGTTTAAAACATGGAATTTGGACAGAATGGTATTTTAATGGCGAAAAACGCTCAGAAATAGAATATCACTTTGGCGAAATAAAAAGACCACCTATTTATTGGTGGTCTAATGGAAAAATTAATGACGATACGTAGTAAAATTATATTATATTTTTGGGACTGGATAACATCAAATTATCTTGAAGTTTTCCCTAAACGAAAATAACTGTTCTTAAATCATTAATTCTGAAACGTATTCCACTTCCGGCTCCTTTGCTACAAACAAATCCAGTTGTTTATCTGTGTTAAAACCTCTTATTTTCGACTTATGTTTTGCTGCTATATGAGTATTTTCAATTTCTTGTTTTCTGCAAATGCTTATATCCAAATACTCTTTTTCTATGTCTATACCTAAAAATCTCCTCTCCAATAGATTTGCAGAAATTCCAGTTGTACTACTACCCGTAAATGGATCTAAAATCCAAGCCCCTTTTTGTGTAGAAGCAAGAATTAATCTTGACAAAACCGATAATGGCTTTTGAGTTGGATGCTTTTTGCAAGTTTTCTCCCATGGTGCTATTGCCGGCAAATTCCACACATCTTTCATTTGTTTTCCTTCGTTCAAGTCTTTCATCAATTCATAATTGAAATAATGAGGAACTTTTTCATTTTTTCTTGCCCAAATTATTTGCTCGGTTGAGTGAGTGAAATATCGGCAAGAAAAATTTGGTGGTGGGTTTGTCTTTTGCCATGTAATTATGTTTAAAATTTTAAATCCAAGTTCTGTAAGAATTTGCCCAACACTAAAAATATTATGCAGCGTACCACTTATCCAAATAGTCGCATCTTCTTTCATCTTGTCCCTTGCCAGCTCCAGCCATCTACGATTAAAATCATTTATATAATCAAAGCCATGAGATTTGTCCCAATTTCCTTTGTTTACAGAAACTATCTGCCCACTTTTAATTGTCAATCCGTCATTTGAAAGAAAGTATGGCGGATCTGCAAAAACCATATCAAATTTGTGATTGAATTGTGGGAACAATTCAATCACATCACCGTGTAGTAAGGTGAATTTTTTATCCTTTGATTTAAAGTATGGCTTAAGCATTAGTTTTAAACTTCTGATATAGCATTATAAAGCATTTCTCTCCCTGACCTTGACCAATATGTAATATCTTGTTCAATAAAAAACCAACGAGCTAACTTTAATATCAATTCATAAGTTTCTCCACCTAGCGGAAGTTCTTGAATTTTTTCATATGAGGTTTTAAAAGAGTTTAACTCATATATTGACTCAATTGCATTGAGTAAAATAATCCATTCATCTTCACGTAGGTTTTGCTTTTTTAACCTCAGATCATCAATCAAAAAGTTATGTTTTGGTGGTTTATCATTACTATTATTATACAATAAATGGTTTTCGATATAAATTACAAAATCACAACCTTTGTTTAAACGTCCAGGTCTTTCAATATAAATCCTGTTTTCATCAACCAAATGCTCAACAAAATATCTATATTTTGTTTGAGGATTTTCTGCTTTCATTACATTTAATAAATGATTTCTAATCTCAGCCCGTGTTGTATATCTTTCAATATTATATAAATCTATATTGATTGAGTTATCATCTCTTATTGTCATAATACTCTATTTTTCAAAACTTAATGTGTCAACATTTCCAAAATCAATAAATGCTATGCTTTATTAATATACTCTCAAGTGTTTTTTATTTCCTTAATAAACTCAGCTATACTTGTTAGATTATAAACTTTTGGAATATTATTATATGCTTCTCCTAATTTATTTTTTGCACTTAACCAACCATACCCATCCGTAATCCATACAAATTCAAAATTGTCATATTGATTTATTTTTGGTGCAATATCTGTATAAGCCCTTGCTGTTTCATTAGGTTTTGAACCTCCGGTATTATAATAATTTGCTTCGATTAAATAAGTCATTGAATTACTTTTTATTACAAAATCAAATCTTTTAACATCTTCGCCTAAACTCAACAATTCAGGAAAATTTGTATGTTCAACTTCTCTTTCAAATACTATATTATTATTACTGAAAATTTTAGCAACAGTAAATTCCATTTGTTTTCCGGTTCTGTTTTTTCTCGCATTGCTGTCCAAGCCAACCTCCACACCAAAAACATAATCAACGAGGTTTGTTACATGTTTGTTCTGAAAAACTTTAGCTAAACCACTTTCAATTATAAATTCATATATTAATTCAGGTGTTTCTAAATATGAATTTACCGATACTATTTTGAGATTTCTTATTGCTTTTTTGTTTTGACTTTTTCTAACAGCTATCAATATTGTTAATACTGAAAAAACATTTTCATTTTCAATATATAGTTCTCCAACAGCTTTTTTCAAATCAATATGCCCAATTAAATAGTTTAGTTGATTTAGCTTTATTTTTATTTTATCAACATTTTTATTTACTTACATAAAACTAACAACCTAACTATAATGCACAGCTCTCTCAGTAAAACGAATGAACGTTTTTCAAAGCGGCTATTATGGGTCTTATCTTATAAGCTAAAATTTTAGCTTAATGATATTTAT
>JABHKC010000170.1 GCA_018692315.1 Bacteroidota bacterium
ACGAATTGTTGCATCATCAAAACCATGCAAAAACATATTCATAACAGCTAATGCCCATGTGCTACCATTTGCTTCCTGTCCATAGAGTGAGAAATTGTCAGAACCAACTTCTTCACCTGCTTTAATAAGTAGTGAAGCTGAGCCACATGTCGGGTCACAAATTCGTGAACCGGGTAAGGATTTGGTCAGTTTAGCAATTAAAGTAGATACTTCTTTAGGCGTGAAAAACTCTCCCGCTTTTTTCCCGGCATCGCTAGCAAAACGTTCAATAAGGAACATATAAGCTCCGCCAATAATGTCGTTGCCATCAAGATGAGAAGGACGCAAGTCCAGCTTGTCGTCGTTGAAATCAAGTAAGAGATTTCTTAATCTGGTGTTCTTGTCTTTGGGTTCACCAAGTTTACTGTTATTAAAGTCAATATTTTGGAAAATACCAGCACCGTCTTCGCTGTATAATTTTTCACGGTTTGCTTCTTCTAAATCAGTCAATGCAATATTTATCAGCTCACCAATATTAGCTTCGTTACGGCTGTCAAATAAAAACTTAAAATGACTGTGCTCTGGAACAACAAAACGCTCATGTTGCATGGCTCTTTTTGCTCTTTCCTGCTCTCCATTGTATTTTTTAAAATATGCTTCGTACTTATCGTCATGTACATCACTTAGATATTTAATAAAAAGCATAGTCAGTACATAGTCTTTATATACACTTGGGTCAATACTTCCTCGGAAAGTATCGCAAGCTTTCCAAACTGCATTGTTTATATCTTCTTGTGTTATCTGTTTAGCCATGATGTTTATTTAATTGCATTGATTAATAAATTCTGTATTTCTATTTCTCTGAGATTTTCAATTTGATATTTTAAGTTTCTTTCTTTATTGCGTAGCTTGAAAATCCTTAAAATCAATTCTTGTTTTTGAATACTGGGTATTGGAATTTCCAGTTCAGACAAAACTGCTTTTGATATTGAAGCAATGGAAGAACCTCTTGCTTGTCCTTTTAGTAATCTCTGTGTCTTTGGGTGGTTTAAAAACCAAGTTAAATAACCAGGTAACACATTGTCATCAGTAAGTCTCACAACAAAAAATGAGGTTGAAGCAACTGCTGGCATTTCATCATTTTCATACCATGCTGCAAAATTCTTTGAGCCTTTCGCCGCAAATAATACATCTCCTTTTTTAAGTAAGTGCTTTTCAATTTTACTACTGGATTCTAAATCAGGGTATAGTATTTCTGAAATCTCACCATTTACATCAAAGTGCTTAGCCTGCAAATAGACTATTTCACCCTTTTGAATTGGTTTTGCAAATACTCCTGTTTGAATTCTTGATATATGTTTCAATACTGCTTTCAAAAAATTATATTTTTAAGTAATACGGCTACAAAAGTAAAACATATATTTCAAAATACCAAATAAGAATTCGTTTTATTTTTAAGTATATGCTCTACAAAATATTAAAAAGTGTTTCCTTAGTAGTGTTTTCAATGGATTGGAAAGATTGCTCTATTTTGCAAATTTTAGTCTATATAGCAGTTTTTGTGATTAGCAAAAGTGTGGATTGTGAGTTGGACTTATTTTAAAGGTAGTTTAAAATAAAATTGGAATATTCATTCTAAAAGTATTATATTTGCAAAGTGAAAAAGAGAGATGAAATATTGAGGGCTGCATTAAAACTTTTTGTAGAACAAGGAGAGCAGGCCACTTCTATGAAGCTAATTGGCAAAGAGGGAAAATGCGGAATCGGTACAATGTATAATTATTTCAAATCGAAAGACAAGCTGATTAATGAACTTTACATTGAAATTAAGACTAAAATGTTTACATACATTCAGAGTGCTTTAGATAAAAATGCACCTGTAAAACAACAATTTGTTGATACAATGCTCAGAGCATCAGATTTTTATTTAAACAATCCATTAGAATATAAATTCCTTGAAGTATTTTCATACTCTCCAAAAATTTCGAAGCAAGCTTCAGAAAAAGTAAACAAATTAGTTGTACCTATTTTAGAAATATTTGAAAAAGGAAAAAAGGAAGGAATTATTAAAATAATTGATAGCTATCAATTATTGATATTTACGAAAGGAGCAATATCAGCCAGTATTATGAATAATCCGGATATAAATGAAAATGAGAAAAAAGAATTTGTTCTAATGGCTTGGGATGCTATTAAGAGTTAAATGTTTTTTTTGCAGAAAAAATGGAATGAATATTCGTTCTAAAATTAAAGATTTAATAAAAAATAAAAATAGTAAAAACACAATTTGATTCTCAAAAAAAAATGCCACAATATATTTAAATTCAATGCCAAAAAGAAAACAACAAAAAGCAACATATTAACAGTAAATAAAAATGAGAATTATAATAGCAATTTCAATTTTCTTAATAGTTTTAGGCTCAAGCGGATATTATGTTTACATAAGAGCAACACAAAGTTTTTCAGGGCTTTTTTCAAGTTCAAAACTAATTATAATTGTATATATTTTTCTAATGACATCGTTTTTTATTGGAAAAATAGTTGAGAATTATTCGATAGGAATAATTAGCAATTCACTTGTCAAAATTGGTGCTGTAGCTGCGGGATATTTATTTTATTCTTTGCTTTTTGTTGTTGTTTTTGATTTAATTCGAGCGGCAAACTCGATTGTTCCTTTTTATCCATCAATTGTTGTTAATAATTATGAAAAAACTAAAGCTATAATTGGCATAATTTCGTTAGTTACTATCACAGCAATTTATGTATTTGGCTACATTAATGCTCAAAAACTGAATGTTAAAGAGTTAGATATTTCAATCAACAAAAGTGAAAGTAGTTTTGAATCTTTGAATGTAGTTGCTGTGAGCGATATACATTTGGGAATTTCTGTAAACAAAAAGAAAACAAAAAGACTAATTGACAAAATAAATCATCTAAAACCCGATTTGGTAATTATTGGCGGCGATATTATTGACGATAATCTTGAGCTTGTAAAACATTTCAAATTGTTGGAATATTTCAAAAATATTGAGTCAAAATACGGTGTATATTCTTGCATGGGAAATCACGAATACATTAGCAGGTCATATAAAGATTTAAATTATTTTGAAGAAAATGGCATCAATATTTTAAAAGACACAACAATAAATATTGATAATAAATTCTATATTATTGGCAGAGACGACAAAGAGGGGAGAGCTATAAACGGCAAAGAACGAAAGTCAATAGCTGAGCTAAGCAAAAATATTGATTTTAAACTTCCTGTCATTTTGTTAGATCATCAGCCGTTTAGTTTAGAAAAAACAGCAGAATATCCTATCGATTTACAATTTTCGGGGCACACTCATAATGGGCAGTTTTGGCCGCTCAATTACATTACAGGATTAATTTTTGAAGAAGACTGGGGATATTTAAAAAAGCTAAATACCCATTTTTATGTCTCGTCGGGCTATGGAACTGCTGTTGTACCAATCAAAGTTGGAAACAAATCGGAAATTGTAAATATCAGAATCACAAATAATTAAGAATTGTTTTAAAATACATTTATTCACTAAAAAAAAGAAAATCATGTCAGTTATCAGTTTTGGAAAATACATTGAGGGACATAACTATAAAGTTTTAGACGAAAGAACAATTAGGGCAAGTGCCGGAATAATGTTGCTCTTGGGAATCATTGCATCTATCAATGGTTTTATTTTGGAACAATACCAGATAATTCCATATATAGCAGGATTTCTGGTGCTAAATTTTTTGATAGGAATTTTTATAAATCCAAAATTTGCACCTACAATGTTTGTTGGTTATATTTTTGTTCGCAAACAATCATCGCTGCCAATTGGGGCAATTCAGAAAAAATTTGCATGGAGTCTTGGTTTAGCCTTGTCTGTAGCGATTTTTATTCTATCACTTTTTTTGTTAGAAGATGTAAAATATTTTGATCCGGTATGTTTGTTATGCCTCACTTGTTTGCTAATCTTGTTTCTCGAAACTGCTTTTGGAATTTGTGTGGGTTGTAAGCTATATCAGCTATCCATAAGGATGAAACTGTTGAAAAAACCCGTAGAAAAACCAAACTGTATGGGCGATGCCTGCGAAACAAAAACCGAATAAATTTGCTCCAAAATTCAGAAGTAGTTTTTGTGATAATCGATAAATATGTAGTAAGATTTCAGAATTGGGCTTCTGAAAATAGTAAATTTCAAGGCGTAAGAAATTTACTATTTTTAGAAGTCGCTATAAATTACCTAACTCTTGTAGATTGTTGAATAAGACCGATTCAGATTTTTTTTCAACTGAATTCTACACTTTTTCAATATTATAAATGGAAATTGTTATCTTTGTTTTTATAAAGTATAGAAATGAAAATAAAAATAATACTTAATAATTTGCTATTTTATAAAGTTCACATTTCTATTATTATAGCTTTACTTTCAATAGCTTGTCAAAACAACTTTCTACAAGCTTCTAATATAAATATCGACAGCCTTTTAGCCCAAATTGACACATATAAAAACGATACAGACTATATAAAAAATCTCCAAAGTATTGCTGAATTTTACAGAACCACTAATCCGGATACTGCAATTTATTATATTTCTAAAGCAATAGAGCGAGCAAAACAAAAGGATATTTTCGATTTGTATTTCAATGCTTCATCCTTACTAAGTGTAATTTACAAGTTTAATGGAAAAACTTCTAAATCAATTAATCTAATGGTTGAAATATTGAAAATGAGCGAGGAGCATGGAGATACAGATAAGCAAGCACGATGTCTTGCTGATTTGGGAGAACACTGTAGAGCTACTCAACAATTCGATGCAGGAATAAATTATTTGAAAAAAGCGATTGTGGTTTCCCATAATGCAAAAGACCCAAGATGGATAGCTTTGGCATACAATAGAATAGCCGCCATTTATTTTGAATGTAATGAATTAGACTTAACTGTTAAATATGCCGATTCGTCATTGTTGCAATGTGAAAAAATAGAATTTATGGCACTCATACCAAGCAATCTTGACATTTTAGGAGCAGTATATTCTAAACAAAATAATTATAAAAATGCGATATCAATATATTACAAGGCACTTAAATTATGTAATCAGTATGATCGTGAAGAACAAATAACTACATTAATTAATTTAGCCAGAGCATATTACTATTGCGAACAAAATGATTCTGCACTTATATATGCAAACAAAGCTTATACATATTCAAAAAACCATAACATTTTAATGAATAAAGAAAATTCAGGTTTTCTGTTGGCTAAAATATATTCTGCTATTCACGATTATAAAAATGCTTATTTTTACCTTGACACAATAGCAAACCTTCGAGATTCATTATTCAATGCAGCCAACCACTTGCAAATTTCAGAAACAATTACCAAGTACGAAACAGAAAAAAAAGAACAGGAAATCAAAAATCAAAAACTCATTATCAGAAACAAAGAAATTAATAATTATTTCTTGTTTGCAAGTGTAGTTTTTTTGCTTGGAGTATTTATAGGGTCAATTATATTTATTACTAAAATCAGAAAAAAGAACAAACTTCTGAACGATAGAAACTGCGAAATTCAAACTCAACGAGATGAGTTACAATTTTTTGCCAATGAATTGGAAAAAACAAACAACATAAAAGACCGTTTCTTTTCAATTATTGCTCACGATTTGAAATCGCCATTCAATTCTTTGCTTGGGCTTAGCGATTTACTCAATGATAGCATTGAGAATTATGATAAAGATGATATTAAACAAATTTCTGATGCTATCAACAAAGCATCGAACAAAGCATTCAACCTATTAGTAAATTTATTAAATTGGTCGCAAACACAAACGAATAGAATAAAATATAATCCCACCGAAATAAATATCACCGAAATAATTCAATCTAATATAGATCTTCATGAAAGTATAGCAAAATCCAAATCCTTAAATATTAAATTTGAACCTAAAGAAGATGTACAAGTTTATGCAGATATTAATATGCTTGATACTATATTGCGAAATTTAATGTCAAATGCAATAAAATTTACTGAAAATGGAAACATTGAAATTCAAGTAAATATAAATTCAACGCATTGTGAAGTATCTATTCAAGATTCTGGAATCGGTATATCTGAAGCTAGCCTTCAAAAATTGTTTCAACTTGATCAAAACATATCTACTAAAGGCACAAGAGGTGAGTCAGGAACAGGTCTTGGGCTTATTCTCTGTAAAGAATTTATTGAAAGGAATAATGGAACCATCAAAGTGGAAAGCACATTAAATGAAGGAAGTATATTCTCAATTAGTATTCCACTTGCAAGTTGATTGTATTTCCCTCAATATTCAATTTATAAGTGAGTTTTCAAATACAGAAAACGAATCAATCTTCTGAGCTTCAGATTTCAACAAAAAACCAAAACAATAGATATTGTTGAGAACAAATTCTAATATAAGGATTTCATAATTTAGATTTCTTAATAATTATACTATTTTTGTTTAAAATTTATATTATGATATTGAGACTAAGGCTATTATGTTTTTATATTAATAAAGTAATCCTTTTGGTAGTTTTAACTATTATATTGATTTTCTTAGATAATAATTCTCTCAAAGCAAATAGTGAACAATTTGGGAAAACTTCTTCAGAAACAAGTAGTAATTACAAGGATTCTATCAGATTAAGTAAACTTTATGATTTGTCATATTCATACCGTACAATAAATCCTGACACTGCAATAAGTTTGCTAAAACAAGTTGTCGATAAAGCAAAGACAATCAATTCTTTATATTATTACTACAATGGATCATTATTGCTTGGAGCAACTTATAAAGACATTGGAAATCTTCCTGAAGCAATAAAATCTGTTCTGGAATTATTGAAATATTGCGAAAAAAATGGAACTATAAACCAACAAATTAAATGTCTGACTGATTTGGCAGAACATTGCAGAGCTGCCCAACAGTTTGATGCAGGGATTAGATATATCACAAAAGCTGTCAGTTTATCAAAAAGTGCAAATAATTTGAGAAAGTTAGCAATTTCATATTATCGTTTTGCGGCAATATATTTTGAATATCCAAACTTTGAACTTAGCGAAAAATTTGCCGATTCATCAATTATTGTTTGCGAAGAAATTGGATTTAACAGACTTATTCCAAATAACCATGATATTTTGGGAGCTATTTATACAAATCAGAAAGAATACGCTAAAGCAATCCCGCTTTATTATAATGCAATAAGAAAAAATGAAGAAAATGGCGGCGAACAAGAAAAAAATATTAATATTTATATCAATTTGGCAAGGACATATTACAAAATTGGTGAGCACGATTCAGGATTAGTATTTGCACATAAAGCTTTTGAATTTGCCAAAATAAATAAAAATTATATCTATAAAGAAAATTCTGCTTATCTCTTAGCCGATTTGTATATAGAGATAGATAATTACAAAAATGCGTATTATATGCTCGAGACAGCTTGTACAATTAGAGATTCATTATTTAATGCATCTAAAAATCAGCAGATTTCTGAAATGAATACGAAATACGAAACTGAAAAGAAAGAACAACAAATTCAAAGCCAAAAACTTGTCATCAGAAGTAAAGAAATCTATAATTACTTTTTATTTGTAAGTGTAGTTTTTCTAATTGCTATTTTCATAGGAATCTTATTTTTTGTAAATAAAATTCGAAAAAAGAACAACCTACTCAAAAGTAACCAAAATGAAATTGAATCGCAAAGAGATAATTTGCAATTCTTAGCCAACGAACTGGAAAAATCTAACAATATAAAAGATCGTTTCTTTACGATTATTGCTCACGACCTGAAATCTCCATTCAATTCAATACTTGGACTGAGTGAGATTCTTAAAAATAGTATAGATGATTTTGATAAAGATGAGATTATTCAAATTTCTAAAGCTATCAATAATTCTTCGAGTACTGCATTTGATTTATTGGTTAATTTATTAAAATGGTCGCAAACACAAACCAATAGGATAAAACATAATCCCTCAAAAATAGAGATCAACGAAATAATTCAATCGAGCATAGAACTCCTTGAAAATATCGCAATATCCAAATCATTAAACATTAGTTTTGATCCTCAAGAAAATGTACTTGTTTATGCTGATATCAACATGCTTAATTCCATATTGCGTAATTTAATATCGAACGCTATTAAATTTACTGACAGCGGAAGAATAAAGATTCAAGTAAATATTAATTCAAAGTACTGTGAAATATCCGTTCAAGATTCTGGAGTAGGCATACCAGAAGATAATCTAAAGAAACTATTTTTACTCGACGAAGATATTTCTACGAAAGGTACTCAAGGTGAGTCGGGAACTGGTCTCGGACTAATACTATGTAAAGAATTTGTTGAGAAAAATAATGGAAGCATCCAGGTGGAAAGCACCTTAAATGAAGGAAGCAAATTTTCTTTTACTGTCCCGCTTGCACAATAAACTTCAGCAATCATTTTTCCATTATTCAAAAAAACCATTAGAATCTATTGTTTCAAATGAACAAAGAATTTGATCCAGAAAGGTCATTTTTCTCAATATATTTTTTTTTCTACTTTTGCCCCCTTTGAAATTTATTAATTTATTAAATGGTTATTATGAACAGACTAAAATTATTTTTTGCAATTGTATTAATATCTGTATTTCAGATTAGTTCAGTTGAAGCATGCACAAATTTTTTAATAACAAAAGGAGCCTCAACAGATGGTTCTACAATGATTAGTTATGCTGCGGACTCACACGTTCTTTACGGAGAATTATATTATTGGGCTGCAAAAAAATATAAAGAAGGCACAATGCTCGATATTTATGATTGGGATAGTGGGAAATTTCTTGGAAAAATAAAACAAGTAAGGCAAACTTATAATGTTACCGGAAATATGAACGAATGGCAGGTTGCTATTGGCGAGACTACTTATGGCGGCAGAAAAGAACTTAAATCTCAAAAGGGAGCAATTATGGACTACGGAAGTTTGATATATATTGCTCTTCAACGTTCGAAAACTGCTCGTGAAGCCATAAAAATAATTACAGATTTAATGGCTGAATACGGTTACTATAGTTCTGGAGAATCATTTTCGGTTTCTGATGCAAATGAAGTTTGGATATTAGAACTTATAGGAAAAGGTGAAGGTGAAAAAGGAGCAATATGGGTTGCCAGATTAGTTCCTGACGGATATGTTTGTGCTCACGCAAATCAAGCAAGAATCACCACTTTCGAATACCAAAAAGAAAATAAATGGGATGACCCAAAAGCAAACACTTTTACTGCACCTGATGTGATTTCTTTTGCAAAAGGAAAAGGCTGGTTCAAAGGCAAAGACAAAGATTTTAGCTTTTCCGATACTTATGCACCTGTTGATTTTGGTGGTGCCCGTTTCTGCGAAATCCGTGTTTGGGCTTTCTTTAATGCAGTTGTAGGTGGAATGGATAAACATTGGGAATATGCAAAAGGTCATATTAAGCATAACGATCCTAATGAATATGCTTCTAACCGTATGCCTTTGTGGATTAAGCCAGACAAAAAAGTTTCAAACCACGATATGATGAATTTCATGCGCGACCATTTGGAAGGTACTGAATTGGATATGAGAAATGATATTGGTGCAGGTCCGTTTGAATGTCCTTATCGTTGGAGAGGATTAACATGGAAAGTTGATGATGTTATGTATTGCAACGAAAGAGCTACAGCCACACAACAAACAGGATTTTCATTTGTCGCTCAAAGTCGTTCGTGGCTCCCACGTCAAATTGGTGGAATTTTGTGGTTTAGTGTTGACGATGCTGCTAGCACAGTTTATTTTCCAATGTATTCAGCAGCAAATAAAGTTCCTGAAACTTTCGCTGTTGGAAATGGTGCAATGATGGAATGGTCTGATAATGCAGCTTTTTGGGCTTTTAATCAAGTTTCAAATCTAACATACACAAGATATAATTATATTCATCCTGAGGTTGCCGAAAAACAAAACAAACTCGAAACTTTGTATATCAGTCAGATAGCTGAAAATGATAAAAACTGGAAAGAATTAAAATTTAAAAAAGCAATAAAAGCAATTACAAATTATTCGGTTACAACCGGAGATGATTTAACAAGCGAATGGAAAGATTTCTATAAATACCTTTTCTTAAAATATATGGATGGCAATATTAAAGAATCTCAAGAAATTACTGAGGGATATAAATATAAGCCTGCAAAAGTGGATCAACCCGGATATGGAGAAAAATGGTATAAAAAAATTATTAAAGAAACCGGCGACCAGTTTAAATATATTGGGAAAGATTCTCACTAAAAAGCTTTAATTTAAATTAAAGAAATAGCCCTGTTTTTTGATAGGGCTATTTCTTTTGTCAAAAATTTCTTACATGATTCTACAATAAATTCATTTTTTTTCTTGATATTTACATTTTAAAAAATTAAAAAAGATGAAATTACAAGATTATTACTGAATTAGGTGGTTTGGGTTTAGTTCAACAGAAATTTACACACATGTTTCAGAAAATAATTTTAGAAATTTTAAAAACCCAATAGATGACCTACTTTAATCAGAATAATAAAAATGTACGCTTATACCCTAAAATTCCGTGTGTAAACGTACATTTTTCTAAAGACAAAGAAGATATAAGCGTACATGTACGCTTACA
>JABHKC010000171.1 GCA_018692315.1 Bacteroidota bacterium
AATCATTCAAAATAAAATTCGGTAAAATTTAAAATTGAATAAAAAAATTAACTAAAACTCATCAATGTTAATATATTTGAGCATGAAAATTGTAGAAACGTTTATGAAAAAAAAGTTTATGAATTAATCAGGTTAGGTATTCCTCATCATACTTGGTCAATCATACCAGAAAATGGAGATGAGATAGGAGTTTTTACTCAAAATGATGAATTAGTCGGGGCAATTGTTTATAGTGTAAACAACTTAGGTATAACTGTTTGGGGCGATATTAGATCTTCTTTGGGAATAAAAGAAGGATTGAGTATTAATGAAGAGCTTAAAATAAAATTATGGAAAAAAAGCGAGAACTTAGAATATACATTAAAAGTTAATGAATGGGAGGAAGGAAACGGAAAATATAAACCAAATAAAATTGCAATTGTTGCAGATTTTGAAATTATCCCCAATTCACAAGAATTTTCACTTATATCCTACTTTCCAAACCCATTTTCCAATTTAACATATATTCAGTTTTACAGCCCAATTCAAGAAACTGTTTCATTAGAGATTTATGATTTACATGGAAGAATCATTGTACCATACCAAATAATAAATTGTATTTCTGGGAATAATAAAATAAAAATTGATGCCAAAAATTTTAGAACCGGAATCTATGTTGGTTTATTGAGAGCGCCTACAAAAAGCATTAGTTTTAAACTTAACTGCATAAAATAATAGCCATGAAAAATATATTCGTAACTATAGTAATTTTATTATTATTTACAAGCCAAATATTATCACAGGCAAACATTAAATGGTTAAATACAGGTTCTGGCACAAAAGACAACAGTGGGACAGACTTAGCTATTGATGAAACTGGAAATGTTTTTCTTACCGGTAAATATTTTGGTACGGTTCAATTTAATGACTCGGTACTAACAACGCTTAACGAGTTTTATTCCGATATTTTTCTTCTGAAATATAATGATGATGGAATTGTAAATTGGATTGAAAAAGCTGGTTCTAATTATCATTATGATCAGGCACTAAGTATTTGCAAATCTGAAGAAAATGATGTTTATATTTCTGGAAACTTCACAGATGATCTTGTTTTTGAAGATACTATTTTACAAGCTTATTCAGGAGGTTGGGTTGGTGATGGTTTTATTGCCAGATATTCCACAACTGGAGAATTTAAAAATGCAATTGCCTTTTATTCTGATGATTTGTTGCTAAATGGAATATTCATTAATAGTGGGCAAATGGCTGTTTGTGGTACAATATCCGCATCTCTTACCTTAGGAAATGATGTTTTCCCAACAATTGCCAATTATTCTAAGACAGACATTATATTTCTAAATTTTGATACAGCTTTAAACTATCAAAATGGGGCAAGATATAATTCAGGTAGTTGGATGGATTATGAATATGCAAATTCTATCTCTGTTGATAATTTTGGCTCAAGTTATATGATTGGTGAATTTCCGGATGTCCTAAATTTAAATCAAATTACCATAAATGCAACTAGTTCGCCTCAATCTTATGTTTATTATGACATTTTTATAATAAAGCACGACAGCCTTGGAAATGTAATATGGGCAAACTCTGCAGGGGGTTCACAACACGATTACGGCAGAGACATAGTAACCGACAGTGCAGGCAACTCCTACATCACCGGCTATTTCCAAGGAACTGCAACATTTGGTAGTCAGTTGGTTACCAGCAATGGTGGATACGATATTTTTGTAGCTTGTTGCAATTCTTCCGGGCAGTGGCAGTGGGTTGTAAGTGCCGGTGGAACTGGCGACGATCAGGCTTTTGGAATTTCAATGAATGAGCTTGGCGGAGTTTATATCACTGGAAAGTTCGAAAACTCTATAAACTTCACAGGACAAAGCATCACATCGAACGGCGGCACCGATATTTTCTTTGCAAAATACGATATTTTCGGTGGTTTCCTTTGGGCAGAATCATTCGGTAGCACTGCTGACGATGGAGCAAACTCAATTGATGTTTCAGAAAACGGCACAATTGCCCTCACCGGATATTTCCAAAACGCAATGACTATAGACACCATCACAGTTTCGAGCAATGGCGGGAAAGATATTTTTGTGGCGAGTTTTGTGGATACTACAATTTGTGGTTACGATGTGAATTTCGATTATTCAGCAGATGTATTTTCAGCAGATTTTTATACTCTAACAAACTTTGATATTTCTGTAGTTGATATCTACTGGGATTTTGGTGATGGCACAATCATTCAGGCAAATAATACAGTTTCTCATTTATATGATTCTACCGGCGAATATTTTGTTCAGCTTACTGTAATTTCAAAAACAGATTCAACATGCTTTAGTTCAGCAATTCATACAATTTTTGTCGATAGTCTTCCATGTTCGATCGATGCAGATTTTTCAATAATTAGTAATATCAACAAACATGTAATACTACAAAAGGATATTATACACGATAGTACTTTATTCGATATTGTATGGAATATGGGAAATGGAACAACTATTACAGGAACAAATTATATTAGTTATACATATTATTCTAACCAAATATATACAATAAACTGTACAGTTTCTCAAATTTATTCCGATAGTACTTGTACTTCAAACACTTATTCAAAAACTGTTGATCTTGAATGTTATAATGATTTAGGAATCGACTTATACGAAATTGCAATATCGTATATTGGAAGTTGGTATTATTACGTATTTGCTGAATTTGTTTATGATGAACCTACCTACGATTATGGTTTGGCCTGGAATTGGGGAAATGGTGATATCGACACTGTTTATAACGACTGGTACGTTGCAGAAAATTACTATGTAGCTGGAAATTACACAGTTTCATATTCATACTGGGACCTGAATGATTCGATTTGTATAAATTATAGTAATAGTTTTACTATCACTGTTCAACCACCAGATTGCTCAGTCAGCAGTAATATTGGCAATATATTTTTACATCCTTATGATAGTATGACGGTAGTTGTTCAAGGTGGCGGTGCTAATGATTGGGATTATAGCTGGAATTTTGGCGATGATAGCTATGGAGGTGGAGATGAAGACGAACATACATATACAGATTATGGAGTTTACCAAATTTGCCTGACAACCACAAATCCATGGGGTGTAACTTGCTCCGAAACTACCTGCGAATATTTCACCCTCGGCACACCCGGCTGCAACGATACGCTTGCGACAAATTATAACCCAAATGCTGATTTTAATAATGGTTCCTGCATTTACCAAGGAACACAAGCAATTCCGCTACCTGCCGGCTGGAGCATTTTTTCAACTTTTATAGAACCAACAGTAAATAATATAGATAGTGTTTTTAAGGAAATTGTAGGAAACACAGTTTTGGTAAAAAACCAAATTGGATTGGTCTATTATCCTCAATACTCAATCACACTTCTCGATACTCTTGCTCTCGGTCAGGGATATCAGGTGAAAATGGCAAGCGGCGATACTTTGAATGTTACAGGAATAATTTGCCAGCCCTCAAATTCACCAATTTCACTCGCAGCGGGCTGGAGTATAATTGGCTATTTGCGACAAACCCCAGAAAATATTTCCCAAATATTTTCAGCCATAGTTTCGAATACCGAAATTGTAAAAGACGAACTTGGCAATATTTTCTGGCCACAATACTCAATAAATAACATAGGAAATATGCTTCCTGGTAAAGGCTATCAGGTGAAGATGATTAATTCTGATGTTTTGGTTTATTTGGGGAATTGAAATTGATTTGTCGTTTGTAATTACAAAACCTTAATAATACCATAAGAAAAATGTATATTTGACATTTTAATAAATTTTTCAAGATATCTGCTATGAAGAATATAATTACAAAATCTAAATCATTTATTCTAATAAGAATCATTTTTATAACAATATTGCTTTTGCATAGTATTCAAAACACTTTTGCACAAAATGTTATTAATGTTTTTCATTCGGGAGGTACAGGAGACGATTATGGAAAAGAGATTGCCTATAAAGATGATGGGAGATATTATCTTACAGGAAATTTTAATTCTACTGCAAATATTTTTGGTGAAACACTAAGCAGCCAGAATCCAAATTTTGACGATATTTTTATTTCATGTTTTGATACCAGTGGACAAAATATTTTTACAAAAAGTATTGGTAGCATGAAGGATGACATTGCTAGAGGAATTGCTATTGATTCTACTGGTCGTACTTATGTTACTGGCACTTTCAATGATTCATTGCAATTTGCTGATACCACGATTTATAATCCATGTGGAAATAGTCCAAATTCCGGAAAAGGAATATTTTTAATAAAATACTCTCCACAAGGAAATCGTTTGTGGGAAAAGGTTGTTTGTGGAACTAAAACAACTGCAAACTCAAAGGTATTATTAGATCCTTTCGGTAAGGTGTGGTTAATTGGAAACTATGAAAATGGTGGTGTTTTAATTGATACTTTAAACCTATCCGGTTCAGGAAATACCAATATATTTATTGCTAGATTTACAAAAAATGGCAATTTAGAATTTGCTAATGGAATTAGTGCTAGTGGTAGTGGTCCCAGTCAGTGTTTACTTACAGGGATAACTGTCAATAATCAGGGTGCTGTATTTATTTCAGGATATTATAAATATGCAAACCATATTAATGGCTTTTCTGTACCTGACGGTAGTTACTATAAACCCTTTATTATGAAAATGGATTATAGCGGTAATATTCAATGGGTTAGCGGTTCATCTTCTAATAACAATTGCTATTCAAAAGGCTTTATCAATGATATCTCAGGTAATTCTTATATTACAGGCTATTTTCAAGGCACTACAACTTTTGGTAGTCAAACAATAGCAAGCAATGGTGGATACGATTACTTTATTGCTTGTTGCAGTTCATCGGGGCAATGGCAGTGGGCTGAAAGTGTAGGGAATACTGGTAACGACTATGCTTTTGGAATTTCGTTAAACTCACAAAATGAACTATTCATCACCGGGAGGTTCGAAAACAGTTTAAGTTTTGCAGGACAAAATCTAATTTCGAATGGTGGTACAGATATTTTTCTGGCGAAATATGATTTGGCTGGAGGTTTCCTTGCAGCCCAATCTTATGGTGGCAGTGCCGATGACGGAGCTTACAATGTCTACATAACCGAGAATGATACAATTATTATAACAGGCTACTTCCAAAACACTATGACAATAGACACTATTACAACAACAAGCAATGGTGGCAAAGATATTTTTGTGGCAAGTTTTTTAGATACAATAGCTTGCAATGTTCCAAATTCTTATATAAATATTATTAATAATTACACTGAAATTTCTTTATCTACTTCATTTCAATATGATACTTCTCAATATTTCTTAACATGGCAAATGGGGGACGGTACAGAATTTTACCAAACTACTTCTATTGTGTATGATTATCAGGCAATTGATACTTTCTACATATCATTACATATTGTAGATAAAAACGACAGCCTTTGTTTTAAGGATTTCTATGAAACAGTAATAACTATGTGTATCTTAGATGAGCTACAAATATCAAAACAGATAAATAACACTTCTGTATCATTGGAGACCTCGTACTCATTAGATACTTCCCAATATTCAATCACCTGGAATATGGGCGATGGTACAGAATTTTACCAAACTACTTCTGTTGAATATGATTATCAGGCAATTGATACTTTCAATACTATCTTATATATTGAATATAATAATGATAGTCTCTGTTTTATAAACTTGTTTGAAACAGTGATAACTAATTGTTTTTTAGATAATCTCGATTTTTCCATGCAAATGAATAACAATAATGTTGTGTTCGAAACTTCATATTTTATTGACACAAATCAGTTTCAGATTGTTTGGGATGTTGGAGATTCAACAAGCATTACAAACCTAAACAATCCTGTCCATTACTACAATTCCTATGGCTATAAATCTATCACACTTTCTGCAACATATTTGCCGGATAGTACTTGTAATATACAAATACAGAAAATTCTCAATATTGATAACCTTCCATGTATTACAACTCCCGAAATTGTTATTCATGAAAATATTGACAAACATGCAATTTTTGAACTAATACCAAATGTCGATACTATAAATTATCAGATATTGTGGGACCTTGAATATGGAACCATAGTTTATGATCAAAACCTAATAGATCATATTTTCCCTTATAATTATATTACTTATTTAACTTGCCAGATATCACATATTGCAGATTCTAATTGTGTTATTACTGTCGAAAAAGAGATAGATCTTGATTGTTACGATGAGATAGGCTTTGATTATTGGGAAACCACAGATGAATGGCCTGGAGGATGGGAATATCACGTTTGGGCAGACATAGTTTATGACGAGCCACCAAATAGTTATGCTTTTGTTTGTGATTGTGGTAACGGAGATGTAGATAGTTTAGTAAACGACTGGGATTGGAGTTGCTATTATGATGTTGCTGGAAACTATGAAATCTCTTTTTATGTATGGGACTTGGAAGATTCTACATGTCATGGAGATGCTGGAGACTTTACCATAACTGTTGAAGAACCGGATTGCTCGGTAGCAGGTGGTATAGGCAATGTATCTTTATGGCCTTTCGATAGTATGACAGTTGCAGTTCAAGCTGGTGCACCTCAAATGGAATATTCATTTTATTGGAATTTTGGTGATGGATCATCAGGAGGAGGTTCTGAAGAATGGCATACATATTCAGATTATGGAGTTTATACAATTTGCTTGACAACCACGAATAATTGGGGTGTGGGCTGTTCCGAAACTTCTTATTATAATTTTACTCTTGGTATAGGAGGCTGCAATGATACGCTTGCACTTAATTACAACCCAAACGCAGATTTCAATAATGGTTCTTGCATTTATGCTGATACACAATCAATATCATTGTCACTTGGCTGGAGCATTTTCTCGACATACATTGAGCCATTTGAAAACAATATAGATAGCATTTTTCAGGAAATAGTAGGAAACACAATATTGGTAAAAAACCAAATGGGTTTAATTTATTATCCACTGTATTCTATAATTTCACTAGATACGATAGCACTAGGTCAGGGTTATCTGGTAAAAATGGCAAATGGGGCAATTCTAAATGTTACTGGAATAATTTGCCAGCCTCAAAACTCACCAATTTTGCTCACAGAAGGCTGGAACACCATTGGCTATCTGCGGCAATCGTCTGCAAATATTTTGCAAATGTTTTCATCCATAGAATCAAACACAGAGATCGTTAAAGACGATTCCGGCAACATTTATTGGCCTCAATTCAACTTCAATAACATAGGCAATATGCTTCCTGGTAAAGGCTATCAGGTGAAGATGATTAGTGCGGATACTTTGGTATATCCGGCTAATTGAAAGCCTTTCGGCACTCATTTTCTATTTTCAAAGTCTCTTGTCTTTTTATTGTTAAAATAAATTTTATATCTAACTTCTGTTTTATACTATTCTCTGATTATATTTGTAGGTTTTAAATATTGTGAATGTTATGAAAAAAAATATGTCAAAAGCCCTTATAGGTCAAATAGTTGTATTTCTACTTTTATCAACAAACTGTTCAGTAATAAAAAAGCAAGCTTCAGAAGAAATTCCAGATAATGAAAATTCAAAGACAGTAGCTGTGAAAGAACTTATTCTCGACCAACAATTCCGCATGTCGTACGATGAGATTGACTATAAAATAAAAAATGCCCGAATCAATGATGAGATTCTTTCGATTTCAGTAGCATATAAAGGAGGGTGCGGGCAACACAATTTCGATGTGGTTTTCAACGGAATGTATGCGAAAAGTTTACCGGTAAAAGCTGCTCTATATATAAAACATGAGGCAATAAATGAAACTTGCGAACGAGATACGAGCGAAGAAATTAAGTTTGATATTTCTAAAATTCAATATCCGAGAGACACTACTGTTATAATTAATATTTTCAGTTATTCGCCACAGCTTAGATATGATTATTGAGTTGTAAGTTTGTGAAAATAAAAGTGATTTTTTTAAGCTGAAAGATATTTTTTCAAGGAGTCTATGCAAATATCAATCTCCTCCATAGTATTGAATTTGCTAAAAGAAAATCTTAATGCTTGTTTATTTTCATCGAGCCCGAGTGCTTCAACAACATGTGAACGAACGCTTGAGCCCGATGTGCATGCACTACCTTCGGAAACTGCAATGCCATCAATATCAAGATTTATCATAAGCATTTCAGATTTTTCTGTTTTCGGAAAAACTACATTTAAGATTGTAAATGCTCCTTTCTCCTCACTTTCGCCAAGAAAGCTACAATCAAGAAATTCTTTTTTAATCCTTTCTACAAAATAGTTTTTAAGTCCGCTGATATATTTTGCATTTTTTTCAAAATCTTCATATGCAATTTCCAGAGCTTTTGCCATTCCTGCAATTCCAATTACATTTTCTGTGCCGGCACGCATATTTCGTTCCTGAGCACCACCAATAATTAATGGCTTTATATTCATATTATTATTGACATAAATAAAGCCAACTCCTTTCGGCCCATGGAACTTATGGGCAGAGCCAACAATAAAATCAATTTCTATGGTTTCCAAATTTAATTGGTAATGTCCAATAGATTGAACTGTATCTGACAAGAATATTGCCTTATGCTTTTTGCAAATTTTACTAACCTTTTTTATTGGTAAAAGGTTTGAAATTTCATTGTTTAGGTGCATTAAAGCAACGAGAGAATTCGGATTTTTGCTCAAAAATTCGTTAAGTTCGTCGAAATTCAGATTAGCTTTTTCGTCAAAATTCAAATAGTTTAATTCAATTAATCCCATCTTTTCATAGGATTCAAGGCATTGCAAAACAGCTTGATGCTCTAATTTTGAAGTAATTACTTTAGTTATTTTTAATGAATTTACACAAGCTGAAATTGCCATATTTATTGCTTCGGTACCGCCGGAAGTAAAAAATATTTCGGAAGGAGCAGCACTAAAATAATTAGCAATAGTGCGCCGCGACTTTTCGATCAAAGATTTTGCATTTCTACCAAAATGATGAATAGATGAAGGATTTCCAAAATTTGTTTTTTGAAGCTCATACATCAGCTTCAACACTTCTTCATCAACTTTTGTAGAAGCCGCATTGTCGAAATAAATGTGCATTTTTACCGGGACTTAGAAAATAATTGAATCAAATATTTACAATAAAAATAGCCTACTTGCTTCCAATAATATAATTCAGATTTTCAAAAGTTCCCTCAGTAATTGAGATTTTTTCGGTGAGATTTTTATAAGCATCAAATTGAAAAGTTCCGCTAATTTTTTTATTATCAGTATCAAGTTCGCTTAATTCTATAGTACCACTACTTGCAACATAATTTTCGGTAGTACTACTAATGTTTGGTTTATAAATGGCTGAAAATTCAAAATTTGACAAATCCAAATTGTATGTTCCTTCGCTATTTCCAAGAATTGTAATTTCTATAATTTCACCCGCAGAGGAAGTCCCAACTATCAAGAAATAATTATTAACCAAATTTGTAGCACGAGTAATAGATTTCCATTCTACACCATCAATTTTTGCTTCCATCTTTGCAGATATAAGATCTTGAGCTTTTTCGCAACGAGAAAAAAGTATTGACAATAATAAAATTGCAACCAAATTTAAATATCTATTCTTTTTCATAATCCATTTTTAAAATTAAACTTTTAGTCAAAGATAATTCTATTATTTAAAACAAGATTGATTACAGAAAAAAATAGAACTAATTCAAGTACTAAAATTTTTATCTTTGTCGCAGTTTTAAAATAAATAATTTATTGATGATATTACCAATAGTAGCTTATGGTTCAAAAGTTCTTCGAGAGACCACAGTTGAGATTGAAGAGAATTATCCAAATTTGGATTCTCTCATTAAGAACTTGAAGGAAACCATGATACATGCAGACGGAGTAGGATTAGCAGCTCCGCAAGTTAATTTAGGCATCAGGCTTTTTGTTGTAGATGCAAGCCCACTATCGAAAGAAGACGAAACACTGGAAGGTTTCAGTAAGGTATTTATTAATCCTATAATTCTTGAGGAGAAAGGCGAGCCGTGGGCATACAACGAAGGTTGTTTAAGTTTGCCCGGAATAAGAGAAGAGGTGAAAAGAAAACCCAAAATTAGAATTGAATATTATGATGAGAATTGGGACTTAAAAGAAGAAATTTACGAAGGAATTAAAGCCAGGATTATTCAGCATGAATATGACCACCTTGAGGGATACGTATTGACCGATAGGTTACAACCACTTAAAAAAAGAATTTTGAAAGGAAAACTTGCTTCAATTTCAAAAGGGAAAGTTAGTACTGATTATAAAATGAAATTCCCGAACAGGAAATAATTTATTTTTGCTTATTAATAATTTAAAATTGATTAAATATGAAATACTCACTCCAAATACTGTCCATAATTGCATTCTTGATGCTATCCTGTAATCAAAAATCGCAGAAAGAGATTGATATTGAAAATATCACTAAACTTGAAGAAACCATTTATTCAGATAGCCTGAAAAAAATAGATATTGAACTTGCAAATAAACTTATGCTATCATATTCTTTATTTTCAGAAAACCACAAGGATGATAAAAACTCAGCAGAATACTTATTCAAAGCGGGCGAAATTGCAATGAATTTAAATATGTCGAAACCTGCAATCTCATACTTTAATAAAGTTTCGAACCAATACCCAACTTTTGAAAAGGCTCCGACTTGCATTTTTTTACAAGCTTTTATTTTTGAAAATCAATTGAATGACAATGAAAAAGCAAAGAAATTGTATGAAGCATTTATCGAAAAAAATCCTGATCATATTTTAACAAAAGATGCTAAAGCTTCATTAAAAAACCTTGGAAAAAGCCTTGAAGAAATAATTAAGGAATTTGAAACAAAAGCTAACAACGAATAATAATTCATAATTTATTCCCAATAACTACGGGAAATAATTCATATTTTTTTGTATCTAAATTGCCATTCATACTACAGTTTGCGATATGGAACCATGTCGATAGAAAAGCTTGTTGATGAAGCAATAGAAAACAAAATTGACAGTCTTGCCCTTACAGATATAAATAACTCGATGGGCATAATTGACTTTGTAAAAACCTGTTACGAAAAAAAAATTAAGCCAATAGCAGGAATAGAATTTAGGAATTCTAATGAGCATCTATATTTTGGCATCGCAAAAAACAATGAAGGTTTCCGAGAGCTTAACGAATTTTTGAGTTACCATAATTTTCAAAAAAAGAAACTTCCTCATGTAGCTCCATTTTTTGATAATGCTTTCATAATTTACCCATTTGGGAAAAAAGTAGTAAAAGAGTTGAAAGAAAATGAGTTTATCGGAATTCAAGCAAACGAAACTAATAAACTTTTTTCATCGGAGCTAAAAAAGCATCAATCGAAACTTATTATAAAACAAACAGTTAATTTTTGTAATGAGCAAGATTTCCAGGTCCACTCGCACCTTCGAGCAATCGACAACAATATTCTTTTGAGCCAGCTTTTGCCAGAACACATTGCTCATCCACAAGACCAAATTCTACCACAAAGCATTTTATTAAATCACTTCAAAAACTATCCTGACATAATCAGAAATACTGAAAATCTCATGGATAATTGTTCTTTTGAATTTGATTTCAATAGATCACGAAACAAAAAAACCTATACAGATAGTGTTTATAACGACAAAATTCTTTTAAAAAAACAAACTTTAAATGGAATGAAATATCGTTATGGTGAAAAAAATGAGCTCGCAAAAAACCGCATCAATCATGAATTGAAAATAATCGACATGCTCGGATTTTCAGCATATTTTCTTATCACATGGGATATTATACGTTTTTCTATGTCGAAAGGATTTTACCATGTAGGTAGAGGAAGCGGTGCAAATAGTATTGTTGCTTATTGCCTGAAAATTACCGATGTAGATCCTATTGAATTAGATTTATATTTCGAACGATTTATCAATCCTAAACGAACAAGTCCGCCCGATTTCGACATAGATTATTCATGGAAAGATCGTAATAATGTTACGAAATATATTTTCGACAAATATGGTTTAGAACACACTGCTCTGTTAGGGGTAACAACAACTTTTAAGTCGAAATCTATACTTCGTGAACTCGGAAAAGTATATGGTCTTCCAAAACAAGAAATTGATAGTTTGGTCGAAAATCCCGATAATCCAATAAATCAGAACGAATACACTCAAAACATTTTTAATATTGGAAAACAAATGGCAAACTTTCCAAATATTAGAAGTATTCACGCCGGAGGTATTATCATTTCTGAAAAACCCCTCTCCTATTACACAGCAGTTGACATGCCTCCAAAAGGTTATCCTACAACACAATGGGACATGTATGTAGCCGAAGATATTGGCTTTGAAAAACTTGATATTTTAAGCCAGAGAGGTATTGGCCATATTCGCGAAAGTGTAGAAATAGTACACCAAAACCAAGGAATTGACATTGATGTACACCAAGTTGAAAAATTTAAAAAAGATCCAAAAATAAAAAAGCTCTTACAGACGGGCGAAACGAATGGTTGTTTTTACGTTGAAAGCCCTGCCATGCGTGGATTGTTGAAAAAACTTAGATGCGATAATTATTTGAGCCTTGTTGCTGCAAGCTCAATTATTCGTCCAGGTGTCGCTCGTTCAGGCATGATGCGTGAATATATTCAAAGATTTCATAAACCAAATAGTTTTGAATATATCCATCCTGTGATGAAAGAACAACTATCTGAAACTTATGGAGTTATGGTTTATCAAGAAGATGTTCTGAAAATATGCCATCACTTTGCAGGATTAGATTTGGCAGATGCAGATGTTCTGCGAAGGGCTATGAGCGGAAAATCTCGTTCGAAAAAAGAATTTCAATTAATTGTTGATAAGTTTTTTGCAAACTGCAAAATGCGAGGATATTCCTACGATATCACAAAAGAGGTGTGGCGACAAATAGAATCATTTGCGGGATATTCGTTTTCAAAAGCACATTCGGCATCCTATGCTGTTGAGAGTTACCAGAGTCTATTTTTGAAAGCATATTTCCCTATAGAATTTATGGTAGCTGTGATAAATAATCATGGCGGATTTTACAGAACTTGGGTATATTTCAATGAAGCCAAGCGTTGGGGTGCCGAAATAAATCTTCCATGTGTGAATAACAGTAATTATTCCACTACAATCATCGAAAAAAATATCTATATTGGTTTTGTGCATATTGCCAATTTAGAATATAAAATAGGTAAAGCAATTGAAAAAGAACGAAAAACAAATGGCGATTTCATAGGACTAAAAGATTTTTTGAAAAGAGTATCATGCTCGCTCGAACAAATAATTATTCTCATTAAAATTGGCTCTTTCCGATTTACAAAACACAACAAAACCCAACTCTTGTGGGAGGTTCATTTTTTGCTAAACAAAAAGGGTTCAGGAATAAAACCCGGCTTGCTGTTTTATACCGAAGAGAAAAAATTTGAACTTCCTATATTAGAATATAATATTTTGGAAGATGCCTACGATGAAATAGAATATATAGGATTTCCAGTGAGTGTTTCGTATTTCGATTTATTAAAAACTAAATTTCGAGGTGAAATTAACTCCAGCCAATTAGCCGAAAGTATTGGCAAAAAAGTCAAAATGTTAGGACAATTAGTTACAATCAAATATGTTTACACAAAAAAAAGGGAAATAATGCACTTTGCTACCTTCATTGATGTACAAGGAGAATTTTTTGATACAGTTCACTTTCCAGACTCACTAAAAAACTATCCCTTTCGGGGAAATGGTATGTATTTAATTTTAGGAGAAATTACACACGAATTTGATTTCCCAAGCATTACAGTAGAAAAACTTGCTAAAATGCCAATTAAGTCTGATCCGAGATATGAATAATTAGTCTCAAGACTTGTTTTATTTAAGTTTTCAGAAAAACTAAGCACGAAAAACTTGACATCAACTATTTTTTGTTTTACATTTGGAAATTATTAACAAAGGAGGATTAGTTACAATAGGTGACTATCATTTAGACACAAATAAGTAATTCATATGAGACAAGTCTTATCAGAACAATCATGAACCATCAAATCCCACTTCAAGACGGCTGGGGCATCTTCTCCACTTACCTCGAACCTTTAGAAAACAATTTCGATTCTATTTTTGCTGAAAATAAGAAAAGCGAAAATTGTAAATTAACAATGTTTTAAGCTATGAAAACAAGTATTCTATATATTTTAATTATCATAATCAGTCTTTCAATCAATATTCAAGGTCAGGAACTGAAAATTCTGAAAAGTTTTGGGAGCCCATTAGATGAAACTGTGCAGGAAGTTAGATTTGATAACAGTGGAAATATTTATATTTCAGGAACATATGAGCAACCAATAGACTTAACTGACACAGTTTTACAAATGCTTGTTAATTATAACACTTCTGATGCTTTTTATATTGGTTTTGACTCTTGCTTAAACTTTAAATGTGCTCAAACTATTAAAAGCTATTTCGATGATAAATATACTTCAATCTGCGTTTCTGCGGAAAATGAGGTCTATTTTGGAGGATTTTGCAGGAATGCCGTTTGGGTGGGCGATACCAACTATTATGGTTCATATAATAATTTGATAATTGGCAAGCTTGATGAAGAAGCTAATCCGTTGTGGTTAAATAATATTGCAAATAATAGCTCCGGTATGAATCAAATTTTTCTGGCTAATTTAAGTTCGAACTATTCAGATCGCTTAATAGCAGCCGGACATTTTAATGTATCTCCCATAGGGTTCGGAAATGGCATAACATTGCAAACTACTGGTTACTACGATATTTTTGTTTCAAGCTATTCTGCAAATGGAAATGTTGAATGGATAAAAAATATGGGCGGATCAAATACAGACGTTTGTTATGCTATGGTTGATGACAGTTTCGGAAATATTTTTCTTACAGGAGCTTTTATGAGTACTGCATACTTTGACAGTTTAAGTCTGAGTTCCTCGGGAAACAGGGATATTTATGTCAGCAAATTAGATAGCCTTGGAAATGTTTTGTGGGTAGAAAAAGCCGGTGGTTCAGGTAACGATTACGGAAGAGATATTGTAACTGATGACTTTGGAAACTGCTTTGTAACCGGATTTTTTGAAGGAACTGTAAATTTCGGTATCTACCAGCTTGAAAGTTGTGGTGGATATGATATATTTCTTGCTTGCTTAGATTCTACAGGGCAGTGGCAATGGGCAGAAAGTGCCTGTGGAAGCGATGATGATCAAGCATATGGAGTTGCAGTTAGCATGAATGGAGGAGTCTATATCACAGGACGTTTTAACGATACTTTAAATTTTCCTATACATAGCCTTATTTCGAATGGTGGCACTGATATTTTCCTTGCAAAATATGATCCTTTTGGAGATTTTCTGTGGGCAAATAGCTATGGCGGAACATCTGACGATTTGTCAAATAGCATTGATGTTTCAATGGATGAAAAAATTGTGATAGCTGGATATTTTCAAAATAGCATGGCTATAGATTCAACTACGATTACAAGTGTAGGAGAACTTGATGTTTTTGTGGCATTGTTTGAGGAAAGTGAATCAAATAATTGCAATATTCCTAATTTATATTTGAATACATATGTTAATTCAACTGAAGTTTTTATTGAATCATATTTTCCTTATTCGATTGACACCTCACAATATTTTCTAAGCTGGCAAATGGGCGATGGTACAGAATTTTATCAAACAACTTCTATCCAATACAATTATCAGGCGATTGATACCTTTTCTATTGTTTTGAATATTCAGGACAAAAATGATAGTCTGTGTTTTTTAAATATTTATGATACGATCATTACTTCTTGTTTTTTAGACAATTTAGATTTTTCGATGCAAAGAGATAGTTTTAATGTTTCATTAGAGACATCATACTTTCTGGATACTATAGATTATCAAATTATTTGGGATTTTGGAGATTCTACGAACCTCACAAACCAAAACAATCCTGTGCATTTTTATAATTCATATGGTTATAAAACCATCATACTTTCAGTAGTTTATTTGCCCGACAGCAATTGCAACCAGCAAATTCAAAAAATTATAAATGTCGATAGTGTTCCCTGCATCCAGTCTGCCGAAATTGAGATTTATGAAAATGTTTGGAAACATGCAATTTTTGAACTTTTACCGAATGTAGATACTGTAAATTACAATATTTTATGGAATCTTGGCGATGGTACAACTATTGAAAATCAGTATCTTATTGATCATACTTTTCCTTCAACAATACAATATGATGTAACTTGCAAAATTTCTCACAAAGCAGATTCTAATTGCATTCTGATAGTTGAAAAAGAAATTGATCTTGAATGTTACAGTAATTTTGGAATTGATTTATACGAAATTGCTGTGCCGTATTCCGGAGGTTGGTATTATGATGCATTTGCAGATGATGTTATGAATGAACCTACTTATGATTACGGTTTGGCATGGAACTGGGGCAACGGCGATATCGACACCTTGTACAACGACTGGGAAGTTTCAGGAATGTACACTGTAGCAGGAAATTATACTGTTTCATATTCATATTGGGACCTGAATGATCCAACTTGTATAAATTATAGCAATAGTTTTACTATAACTGTAGAAGCACCGGAATGTGAAGTAAATTCAGGCATTTATGGTATTTTCATAGTTCCATGGGATAGTATGACAATAAGTGTTGAAGCAAATAATTATTGGTCGGATTATCCTTTCTCATGGTCATTTGGCGATGGCGGCTATGGAGGAGGTTTGTTCGATGAACATACCTATGCAGATTATGGATTTTATGAAATATGTGTAACCGCAAATAATAATTATGGAGTTGGTTGTTCCGAAACCTATTGCACTAATTTTGTTCTTGGAATGGGAGGCTGCAACGATACACTTGCACTGAACTACAACCCAAATGCCGATTTTAACAATGGCTCGTGCATTTATGCAGGAACACAGCCAATTTCTTTGCCAGCTGGCTGGAGCATTTTCTCAACATACATTGAACCTTACGAAAACAATATTGATTCAGTTTTTTCAGAAATTGTCGGAAACACGGTTTTGGTAAAAAACCAAATCGGTTTGGTCTATTATCCTCAATACTCAATCACACTATTAGATACTCTCGCTCTTGGTCAGGGATATCAGGTGAAAATGGCAAGCGGCGACACCCTGAATGTTACTGGAATAATC
>JABHKC010000172.1 GCA_018692315.1 Bacteroidota bacterium
ACAAATGTACTGTATGGGTGTTGGCGTAACACCTTGTGCGCTTTCCTTCCTTTGCTTGGCTCTAATGTATAGCTTCCTTTGAAAAACACGAACCTTCTCATCTGTCATTGCTGACGATGGACTTACTAATAGATTTTCATCAATATAGGTCGTTCTGTCTTTCATATTAGCTTCTCTAAAGTAAAGCCCCTTCCCTAAACAAAGGTTTTGTTGTCCTTTGTGTCAAACAGTACTATGGGCTTCTCCGACTTCTCTTGTTTCCTTTCCGAATTTCGCTATGCTTATATCGGATTGTTTAGGATTGCCAACCCTTAAAACAAAAGACCTCCCACGTTCCGTGTTAATCCATCTATAATCACGCCACCCCTATGACTCCGGTAGTTTACTAAATTTCTTGCGACTGTTAGTCGCTTTAGTTATTCGTCATTCTCGTTAGATAATCAATCGTTCCATTTAAGTCATATTCAATCTCCCAATAATCAGGATGGTCTTCCTCATAAATGTAATTTTTGTTAACCTCTATTCTACTTTCATTTAATCCTACCATATTCCACAATTCAACTTCCTGACCATGACCAAATGGCTTAACAGAAATCAATACATTATTCAAGAATCGATGATAATTATTTCTAATATTGATGTCATTATTAATAAAATCAATGATTGTAATCTTTTTAAGATTAGGTGGACTCGATGCAATGATTGCATTAATATGCTCATCATTAAATGAATAACCAAATATTAAAAGCTTATCCGCATTGTATAAGTCAATTCTGAATTTCGCATAAATACTAGCATAAGGCTCTTCTGTCAATTTAATATTCTTATTTAATCCTGTTATAAATGACTGGTCAAATTTATAGCCACCATCAGTATTAATATGATTATTAGGTTTGGGCATTCCAAGTGAGTGCATTAAATTTCTAGAACTTGGACTAATTAGTTTTCTGTCTTCAAATGAAATTATTTTTGTATCCCAAGAATCTGTGTAGAATACAGAACCATGTAAATAAAACATTGAATTCTTCCGGTCTTTAAATATGGGGGTGGAATGAAAAATGTCTTAGCCAGTATCCCACCACCAGAAGCACCATAAGTACAACCTAAATTGAAATTCTTTGTTATTTCTAAGTCCTTATAATTGGTATTAATATTTGCCAGTATATCAACTATTAGACTATCATAATTCAAAGTATAATATTGTAAATAGCTCTTTTCCATTAGTCTAAAAAAGAATTTGGATAATAAGGACAAATCCTTTTCTGGTGCTTTAAACTTAGAAATAACATCTAGCATAAATTCCTGAAATGAGTATAGTTCTAATGGGCTGATAATATAATCAGAATATGAGCTTTTTAAATCACATAATACATTTAGAATAAATGAGTTTTTAATTGATGGTTCCCGACTTGAAAAATTAATAATATTTTCGAGTAAATAGAAAACCTGTTCAAAATTTGGCTCAAAACTTGAATCGCTCGTCTCTTGATTATTTTTTAAATCGTTTAATAATTTATTTGCCAATTCACTTATTACTATGAAATTGTCTGTTGGTGAGGAATTATAAATTTCATTGTATAACTCTTTCATGAAATCAACTTCACAAAGTAATCTAGTCAAAAAAGCAGAATTTAAACTGTAATTTTTATACTTCATTATTGGAGATGAAAAACCAGCTCCAGTCAGTACTAGTGTATTTTGCTTATTACTTGTCATGTTTCACTATTGCGCCTAACATTAGTATAAACAGAAAATTCCGTTTATTTCTTTATTATTATTTTTTTGTTTTAAATATCCATATCGTCGAAAGGATTATTAATATCATTGAACTTTGTGCTTGATATATGTGTGTATATTTCTGTTGTTTTACTCGATTCATGTCCTAATATTGATTGTATGTATCTTAAACTTACTCCTTGTTCTAATAAGTGTTTTGCTAAGCATACAGCAAAGTTATAAAAAAAATACATAATCCGTCATAGCTTAGAACAAAGGCTAAAATTTATTTTAAGTTTATACCATCTTATTTATGACGAATAAGATTCCTCGCTAAGCATCGGAATGAAAATATTGTGATATCTATAGAACGATTAATCCAAATCGTGATCTATTGCTGAAAAAAAACTGCCATTTGGACCATCATCTTCTATCAAAACAGGAGCAAGAGCACCAGGCAAAACTGCTTCAACAGAATGATCAGCATGTTCACCTCCCATATCTGTACGTAACCATCCCGGATCTAAGTAATTTATTCTTACTGCTGTATTTTTCAATTTCGATGCAATATCGTCTGTCAGTTTATCTACAGCCCACTTCGATGCACCATATGGAGCAAGTTCAGGTTCGTCTTTTATTCTTGAAGTGAGATTAACCACCCGACCAAAGTTGTTTTTAATCATGGCTGGAATAAAAGCTCCGCATAGGTCATACATTGCAACAACATTTACTTTATAGGTTTCTAACCAATCGTCCCAGCTATGATTCCAAAAGTCTTTGTGGTATTTCGTCATCACAGCTGCATTGTTGTACAAAATCTCTACATCGATATTTAGATCTTGTACCTGTGTTATCAAATCAATTACTTGCTTTTTATCAGACAGTTCGCCATATACACAATAGGTCTTCACAGAATATTCTTCAAGTAGTGCTAATGTGTTGTTACAAGCGGTTTTGGTTCTTCCATGAACAATTATGTTGCAGCCAAGTTTTGCTAGTCCAATTGCAATTTGTTGTCCAACACCTCGGCTCGAACCGGTAATTAATGCGTTTTTTCCAAAAATATTTATCATGTTATCATCTTTTTATAAATACTGCGACAAATTATATACAAGTATAATTTTACCTCATCAAATATAAGACAATTATTATAGTTTACTTCAGCAGCAATTATTTATGCTAAATCTCATTTATTAAATTATTACTAACCAATCATTGTCATATACTTGAAGATAATGATATGCTTTATCTGTGAAACTAAGTGTCTTCCCTGTGGTTCTTAGTAAAATAGCTATTACACTAAGTTGCTTAAAGAAGCACAAAGTGATTCATAGATTAAAAAGTAATTTTTGAAACCATATATCTTTCTTACTTTTAATCACACTGATTACTAACAATTTTTATTCTGACTCCTTTTATCAAAAGTCAAAAAATAATTGGTATTTAACCGAGAAAAATAAATGATATCGAAATTTTGAAATGATACTATAAAATCCCTAACAATAAAAATTGCCAATATAGACAGCCATTTAATACTTCCACTTATTAGCTAATTTCACTAAGGATAACATCACCGGAACTTCTACTAAAACCCCAACTACTGTTACTAAAGCAGCAGGAGATTGCAAACCGAATAATGCAATTGCTACGGCTACTGCCAATTCGAAAAAATTGCTGGCTCCAATCATTGCAGCAGGTGAACAGATTGCGTGAGGAAGTTTCAATTTTCGACCGCCAATCCATGCAACAAAAAATATAAAGTATGTTTGAATAACCAATGGAATAGCCACCAACAAAATTATTAATGGATTTTCAACAATGATATTTCCCTGAAATGCAAACAACAATACAAGTGTAAGCAATAAGGCAATGATTGAAACAGGCTTAAATTTAGGAAGAAACTCTTTTTTAAACCATTCTTCACCTTTGCGTTTAATCAGCAATTTGTGGGTAATATACCCTGCTACAAGTGGAACTACCACGAATACCACAATACTTGCAACCAAAGTATTGTAAGGTATGGAAATATTAGTTATTCCTAAAAGTAATCCCACAATCGGAATAAAGGCTACCAAAATTATCAGGTCGTTTACCGATACCTGAACCAAGGTATAATTAGGATCACCATCGGTTAAATAACTCCAAACAAATACCATTGCAGTACATGGAGCAGCTCCCAATAAAATAGCTCCGGCAATATATTCTCCTGCCTGTTCCGGAGAAATAAATGCAGAATAGAGCTTGGAGAAGAATATCCACGCAAAAAATGCCATTGTGAATGGCTTAATCAGCCAGTTGACAATTAAGGTAAGAATTAAACCCTTTGGGCGTTTCCCTACATTTTTGATGCTTGAAAAATCTACTTGAAGCATCATTGGATATATCATTAGCCAAACTAAAATGGCTACCGGAATATTTACCTTGTAAATCTCCATTTTGCTTAAAAGCTGAATGCTTTCTCCTGCAAAATTCCCGATAACTATACCAACGGCTATACAAATCGCAACCCAAAGGCTAAGGTATTTTTCGAAAAAGCCAATTTGTTTTTTTGTTGAGCTCATAGCTTATAATTGAGGTTTAATTTGTTCGTCATAAAATTTACGGAAACCTGATTTGATTTCATCACGCACACGGATAAATTCACTCCAGATAAACTCATCGGATCCGGTAGTGTGCGATGGATCGTCAAAACCAATGTGTAAACGATATTTTACTGTACCTATAAAAGCCGGACAAGCTTCATTTGCTCCTCCACAAACGGTAATTACGTAATCCCATTCGCCACCCATATATTTTTCAACCGAATCTGAAGTATTATGGCTAATATCAATACCTGCTTCAGCCATTGCTTCAACTGCATTTCGATTTAGTTTTCCTGACGCTTCTGTTCCGGCAGAAAAAACAGTTATATTCGAATCAAAGGACTGCAGAAATCCATGCGCCATTTGGCTTCGGCAACTGTTGCCTGTACATAAAATTAAAACTTTCATATATAGCTTTTTAGTCATTAACATTGATTATCAATACAAAAAGATTCATCTACGAAAAATTCATTAAAAAGTAATTTGAACTTTTTAATGCTTGAACCACACAGGCAGTAATTGATTTTAAGGCCTTCTACTTCTCCATGAATTAAACCGCTGTTTTTCAATTCTTTCAAATGCTGTGAAACTGTGGTGCGGCTAAGTGGCAATTGATCAGAAATATCACCTGAAATACAAGTTTTTGTTTCTGCTAAATACTTAAGGATTGCCAATCTTGCCGGATGAGAAATGACTTTGGCGAACTGTGCCAGCCTCTGCAACTCATCATCAAATATCTCTCTTTTATCCATATGAAACTTTCATTTATTTTGTATGTCGCAAACATACGTCATTTAGAAATAAAAGACAATTCTTGTTTGTTGATTTAATCTAAACTTAACATGAGCAAAAATTAAATTGCTTGTATCTGTTTACAGCTTTATAAATGTTTTTTTTGAAAATAAAGATAATTGTGATTTTGTAACAAAAATATAAATACCTCTTTTTAGCATAGAAATATCTATAGTAGCATTGTTTTCAACTTTACCTTCCATGAGGATTTCTCCCAGCATATTATAAATGTTATAGTTATGGTTATAGGTACTTTGATTAAAATACTCAATTGAAATATGTGTTGTAGCCGGATCGGGGAAAATATTAATGGAAGCATCAGAAACTATTTCGTATAAAATATTATTTGTTGGACATGAGTCTTTTGTTATTCCAAAACTGGCAAATACTGAATCAATATTTTCCTGATATATTGGGTATATATTGGATACAAAAATTTTATTTGGGCATATTAACCATAGCTGAGGCCAAAACTGAATTTGCCAGTCCTCGTACACTGTATAGCCGCCACTCATACCACTTATTGCAGGGTATAAACCTCCATATTTATCCTCAAAATCCAGAATTTCATCATTGTAGTTTAAATAATTTATTGCTAAAAATACCAGATCTCCCTTATTGCAACCATAGTTACTGTAAACCTCATTAAAAGTTGGCACGAGTGTTAAACACTGTTGACAATTCACACCAAAAAAATCAACACATACATACTTTCCATTTTCAAGGTAATTAAATAAATTATGTTCATTGTTATGCACGTCAACAATGGTAAAATCAGTAACAGTATCACCAACAACAAGCTGTGCAAAGCTAACTTTCTCAATTCCAAAAATTACAACCAAAAATAAAATATATCTTACCATTATTTAATTATTATAATTCCAGAATTATTTACCACTATATTATTTGAAATTTTATAAAAATAATACCCTCTTTTTAAATAATTGGTATTTACTTTTAAACGGCTATTCACATTATCAATTGATTGAATTGATATTAGTTTCCCCATTGAATCATAAATGCTGATAATTTGATTTGACATGCTTTTAGAAAGCTTATCAATAAAAAAGTAAGAAGTTGCCGGGTTAGGATAAGGTTGCGAAAATTGCTTTTGATTTTTATTTACTTTGGCAATAGAGGTTGGATTGCAAAAATCCATAATAAACTTCACCAAAGCCATTGCAGAGTCAGAAGGATTATCATTATTGTAAAAAGTATAAGCAACAAGGATGCAACCCAGTTTTCCATTGGGTTTATAGTGCCCCGAAAAAATATCAATTGTTTCATTGGAAGGGATTGTTACCGGGATGGTTGATTCAAAAGTATATGGAGGGAAACAACTGCTCCAACAAAAGTAATTTTGTGTATTTGGGATGAGTTGAATATGCCTTTTTTTGCATTGAACATTTATATTGTTCGTTGAAATGTTTTTTATATCAATTTCAACAAAAGCTTCGTAAGAGTAATAGTAGGTGGTATCGCCTTGAAAAATATAAGTATGTAAGGTATCTGCACTCACATTTCCAAAAACTATAATTGTGTCCGATGTTATCAGCAAGTTTTCATGATAAAGTTCAATGTTTTGAGCTTCACCCTTTATTAATAAAAACAGGATTGAAATAAAAATCAAAAAATACTTTTTCATTTGTTTAGATGTTTTGGGGTTTGCAATTTTTATTAAAATTAAAACTTTTATATACTTTTATTGATATGGCATACTTGTTTGAAAGTTGTATGCCATTCATGTATTTATATAAAGGTATATTAGCGTATAATGAAATTCCTAGGCTTTCAGAGGGCATTACATTAATCTGAGGTATAAAAAATAGAACCTTACCACCGCTTGATGCTACAATTTGCTTGTTTTCCCGCATTGATTTCCTTCTGTATTCGTATCTCAATTGTGATAGTAAATTAATTTTTTTGCTTACTACAAATGAACCATATGCTGAGAAAATATAAAGATTACCATATTTGTAATTAAAATTCTGTGATTGAATCGGGTTTGCAAATTCAGCAAAAGCCCTAAATGAAACGCTATGTTTATTTATTCCTTTAAAAACAAAAATGTTTATATTGTATTTAAGGCTACCCGAAGAGGGTTGCAATGAAATGGGTAATTTTACATCATCAACCACCTGATCGAATACCCCAACAGGCAATTTTACCCCAATGCCTGGTATTATGTCGAATTTTTTAAGAACCCTTTTTATTACAACATATCTAATACTTAATTCAGCATCACCTAAGCCATAGCCTTTCATGTGATCCCAACCTTCAATATTGTATATTTTTGTTTTGCTTAAAAAATAACCAAGGTCGCCTCTAACACTTAGTCGGTTTGTAATTCCATAGGCCATATTCAACCCAAGAAAATTATAATATGATTTATCGGGTGAAATATCTACTTTTTCTGAACCTGAATAGTATTGGTCAGAATAACTGTATTTATAGTTTGAGCCTACTAATAATGTTTTATATGGGATACCTGAAACATTGCCAAATCCACTAACTGGATTTCCAGCACCACAGCATTGAGCTAAAATAGTATTTCCGGCAAATGTTAACAAAAGCAGAATTGATATTGTATATGATAATTTATTAGCCATAGTTAGAAAGGTAAAACTCTTATCTTAATATGTTTTGTGTCACTATTGGTGTTATTGGATACAGTACATGTAATTGTATTAATACCAGTACAGCATGTGCCAGCCATATATTCAATCTGACTGCCAGAACCATTAAGTTCTCCGTGGTCGGCTTCCCAATTATAAACAAGGCCTTCCCCCGAGGCAACTACAGCAATTTTGGTTGGTACCCAAACATTCAAAATTGTATCGTTAGCATAAAGGCTATCAATCTTAACAGCACTATAGCCATCAGAATTGTTTAGGTCATTTTTGTTGCATGACACGAATGCTAATGCAAGAAAAAATAGTGATATTGGAATAAAGTCGAATCTCATTGATTTAATATTTTTTTTTAGTACTATACTAGATTTAATTAATTGTGATAAAGGTGTTTTTATCAAGCAGAATTATTTTTTTACTAATTGTGAAATCTTTTCATAAATTAATTCTTCATCACCATAAGTGTACATTGATTTTTGCCATACGATTTCACCCTTCCCGTTTAGGAGGAAGGTATGAGGAGTTAAGACAACATTCATTGCCCGTTTTAAGTCGGAATTAACATCAAGCAATATTTCAAATTCCCATCCATGACTATTTACAAAAGGAGCTACCCGACTTGAACTGCGAGTATCGTCAATAGCCACTGCATATAAAACTACGCCTGTTTCATTTACCCAATCTTCATATACTTCGCTAATAGCATCAAGGTATTCTCCTGGTTTTTTGCAACAGGTCTTCCAAAAACAGATTAATATGGGATTATTATTATTAGTGATTTTTCCTACATGTACACTTTCGCCTGCTATATTTTTGATCGATACATCAGGCAAGTTTGCTCTTATAGTATTGTTTTCTTGTGCCTTAAGGGATTGAATTGATAAAATTAGCAAAATGCAGAATGTAATTATTTTAGTTAGTCTTTTCATGATAAATATTTTTTTTTGTAAGCTCAGGAGTTGATATAAACCCATAATGTCTGAAAAACTCTTTTCCTTTGTTGTCCAGCAATATTTGTGTTGGGATGGCTGCAACACCGTAGTATCTCATTAGCATTTGGTTATCGGGCTTGAGAATATTTAGAAAAACCACATTAACTTTTTCAGGGAAGGTATATTCTAATTCAGCCATTACAGATTCCATCTTACTGCAAGTCACACATCCGTTTGCACCAAATTCAAGAAAGCTTACCTGATAGCTTAATCCATTTTTCTCAAAATCGAATGCTGAATCAATGTATGCAGCTCCGCTGAAAATAATCTCCAGAGCTGCATTTTTCACTATTGTATTTGATAGATATTGATTCAGTTTATTGATTGATACTAATCCCATTATTATAAGTAGGACTAAACTGATAAAAACGAACCAAGGCAATACTATTTTTATCATTTATGGTTTGATTTTGTCGAAAAGCCCTAATAATTTATTTTTTAAAATTCCTTTAATTTCATCTTCATTTTCACCAATGGGTTTAACCGGAATTAAGTCGATTAATCCAGAATAACTTAAGTCACGGTTGTACATTAATTCCAATGCAGCCTTTAAAGTTTCGTAAACAGCTTCCTTGCTTTCATTTTCAGCAAATCCCATTTCTTTGGAGATGTGTTCGATTTCCTTCCATTGAAACCAGAAATATGTAGGTAACATGGCCGATGCAATCGCATACGCTTCAAGCACTGATTCTTTCTCAGATTTACCAATTGCATTGGCAAAGCAAATTGGGTTATACCCTAGATTGGCAAAAGAGGTGGCATTGGGAATCACACGGATAATTCTTTGAGTACCCAACAATTCAGAAAGTTTCTGAATACTAAATTTTGGAGCAAGTGAAATGATAAGGGTATTACTATCAATCGCATCCTTTAGCTCAAAAACTATTTCACCAATTACATGAGGATGCAAAGCAATAAACACAACTTCTTTTGAAGCAGTCTCTTGGGCAGAGGTTGTAGTTTCAATAAAAGGGAAATTCTTTTTTAACTCAATTAATGTTTTATCATTTATATCACATACCATTACTGAGTTAAACTTTACATTTTGGTTCTTAAATCCTTGGAGAAGGATTTTGGTAATCCTTCCACCTCCGATAAAACCGATTGATTTTGATTTCATATCCGGGAATTATATTTGAACATATTTACATTACAAAGTTGAAAATAAAGCCAACCGCAACAATACCTGTAGCAACAATGCCAACAAAGGCTACAATGAGTTGCCATTTCAATACTTTTTTAAGAATAATAATCTCAGGTAGAGACAATGCAATGACAGACATCATAAAGGCAAGGGCAGTTCCAAGTGATACCCCTTTTTCAATGAGTACACTTACAATGGGAATAATACCTGCTGCATTTGAATACATTGGTATTCCTATAATTATGGCAAGAGGAACACCATACCAGTTTTCTTTTCCTAAAAGTGAACCTAAGAAATCTTCGGGAACATATCCATGAGCTCCTGCACCTACAGCAATACCAATTACGATATAAACCCATATTTTACCAACAATTTCCTGAACCGATTCAAATCCTTTCTGAATACGGTCGTAAAATGTCAGTTTTTCTTCTTCGCCTTCTTCCTGATTTGATTTGATTGTATATACCCAATCGGCAACATATTTTTCAAGACCAAGCTTACCTATAAGCCAGCCTGAAAATATTGCAATAGTTAATCCAGTGAAAACATATATTAAAGCTACATTCCATCCGAACAATCCTACTAATAGAACCAAAGCCACTTCATTAATCATGGGAGCAGCAATAAGAAACGAAAAAGTTACTCCAATTGGAATACCTGCTTCAACAAATCCCAAGAAGAGTGGAATAGCCGAGCATGAGCAGAAAGGTGTTACAATTCCTAACAACGAAGCCATAATATTTCCTGTAAATAGAGATTTCCCTTCAAGCATTTTTCGGGTTTTCTCTGTTGTAAAATAACTTCTGATGATTCCAACACTGAAAATGATAAGAACCAAAAGCAACATCACTTTAGGAACTTCAAATATGAAAAACCGTAGTGTTTCGGTCAGGTGTTTTCCAGGCGACATTTTTACTACATCATTTATTGCAAAATCGGCGATATTTTGCAGATTACAATATAGCAACACCCATAAAAGCAACAAAAACATAGGTAAAAAACATCCGTTCATACTTCTGTTTAAAGAGATTACCTTTTCTTTCATTTCTATATAATTGATGTTCGGAATTAAAGGAACAATGATTTTATTTTTTTGTTTTATCATATTAGCCATAACAAGATGAGTAATCTTTAAAAGTATATGAAGTATTCAGGAGCTTTTCATTATCCCCTGAACAACATATACTTGAAGAGTTTGAGATTTTACATTGATTACCTGTAGATGCACCAATTTTTTCTTGTATGTCTTTTAGTCTCTTAGCACCATTATTTATGGCATCTAATATCTCTTCTTCACTAACATTCTCACAATAACAAATGGTTTTACTCATAATTTAAGCCAAAAAAATTGTAATACTCTGATAAATGCCAATAACAATAAAAACAACGGCAATTACCCTGCGAAACCAAGTCTCAAACACCTTGATTTTATTATATAGATTACCGATTGTTCCTACACTAAATGCGATGAGCCATGCAAAAATAATTACAGGGATACCTGTTGCTATGGCAAAAACAAAAGGCAAAATCAAGCCACTTGCACTACCAACTGTCATTGGAATTAGCATACCAAAATAGAGTACACCACTATATGGACAAAAAGCCAATGCAAATACAATTCCTAACAAAAGAACACCCCAAAATCCACTGTTTGCTTTGCTTTCCATTTTCTCGGTTAATGAACTGATTCCGGGAATTGCCAGTTTCAGGATGCCAAGCATGAATAAACCAATGATAATCAACAAAGGACCCAATAGTTTCTCGCCCCATTCCTGTAGAACTCCAGAAATATCAAACTGGCTTGCCCCAAAAAAGAAGATTAATCCAATAGTGGTGTATGATACAGCCCTTCCAAGCATATAAACCAAACCATTGACAAAAACCTTCTTCTGGCTTTCAATATCCTTACTAATAAAGCCAATAGCTGTTATATTGGTTGCCAAAGGGCAGGGACTTATGGCTGTCATAAGTCCCAGTAAAAATGCCGATAGTATAGGAAACTGTGAGGTTTCCAAAAAGTTTTGTAATACTTCCACGTCTTATATCATTGAATCAACCGCTGCTTTAATTTTTGCCTTTAGTTTGTCAGGTTTGGTACGGGCATTCATAAATGCATCGTTGGTTAAGTTCACCACTTTATCACCTTTAATAATTAGCAAGGTTTGTCCGCTGACTTTATATTTTTCAATCATTGGGCTGTCCTTTTCTTCCTCACGATTTATTAAGCTAAAAGTTACTTTACCACCATAAAATTCTTTTAGGGCATCTTTTGTAACTGATTCAACAGCCTGACAAGTAGCACATCGGCGAGTAGCATGGAAATAGTAGGCCTTAACATCTGTTTTCGTTTTTGCCTGTACAGTTGTTGTTTTGTTTGATTCACAATCTGGAGTTGCTTTTTTACAGCATTGTGCATTTGATGATATTAAGCCTACCACAAATACAAAACTTAGAATACTTATTACTTTTTTCATTTGTCTGATATTTTATTTAGTTAGTAAATCTTTAATGTCTGAAACAGATGGAACCTTACCTTTGACAACTACTTTACCGTCAACTACTAATGCAGGAGTTGTCATTACACCAAATTTCATAATTTCAAGGATGTCTTCAACCTTAATAACATTAGCTATAATTCCAAGCTCTTCAACAGCTTGATTGGTTTGTTTTTCAAGCGTTTTGCATTTTGCACAACCCGTTCCTAGTACTTTGATTTCCATATTGGCTGGTTTTAAATTTTGTAAATCCATATTCTTTAAATTTTTATTTATCCGTTCGTCATTCGCAAAAAGGCGAACATTGCATCTAATTTTTTTTATAGTTTCAGAAAAGCTTTAAATAAATCTTGTGCTTCACTCCAATTCTCTTTATTAATACAGTACTTAATCTTTGGTGCTTCAATTTCGCCTTGTATTAAACCTGCATCTCTTAATTCTTTTAGATGTTGTGAAAGTGTTGATTTGGCAATATTGAGTTCCTCTGTTAAATCTCCACTATAACAACAGCTTTGATTAGATAATAGCTCTAACACATACATACGAACAGGATGTCCCATTGCTTTGGCAAATCTTGCTTTTCTTTTTTGTTCTTCTGTTATTACGTCTTTTCTTATCATATAGTTCGTTAAATACCGAACAAAGATAAGTTCTTTTTTTTAATTACAATAAGCGAATGTATTTTTTTGTGCGATGGAAAGATTACACTCTTATGCAAATTTTGGTTGTGCATCGGCTTATTCAATTTGCAAATGTATGCAATGTGAATTGGGCTTTCTTATGTCTTTGCACCTGTGCAGAAAAACATAATAAATTCCCCTCAAGTCTGCCCCAACATATCTATAAATAGTGGTTCTAAGAAAACAGGCAATTTTTATAAAATAATTAATTTTTGATGAGATTTCTATTTTCTTTCATGCAGTATATGCTTTTGTATTAGACAAATGAAAAAAATAGAAATATCACAAAAAGAGATGTTTTTAATTTTGAACTGTTTTCTTAGCCTGAATAATTCATAAATTTTCGTCTCGAAAGTTCAAAATGTGTGTCAGATTTGAACTACCACAGATTTTTATTTTTGAGTAATAGCGAGCTAT
>JABHKC010000173.1 GCA_018692315.1 Bacteroidota bacterium
GGGCGATAGTATGTTTTTAGAAGGTAGCTGGCAAACTACAGCTGGAGTTTATTACGACATATTTTCTACATTTCAATTTTGTGATAGTATTGTTGAATATACACTTTCAGTAAATGATAGTTACTTCGCTCAAAATGCAATTTCAATTTGTGAGGGCGATAGTATGTTTTTAGAAGGTAGCTGGCAAACTACAGCTGGAGTTTATTACGACATATTTTCTACATTTCAATTTTGTGATAGTATTGTTGAATATACACTTTCAGTAAATGATAATTACTTTGCTCAAAATGCACTTTCAATTTGTGAGGGCGATAGTATGTTTTTAGAAGGTAGCTGGCAAACTAATGCAGGTGTTTATTTTGACACTTTATCTACTCTACAATTTTGTGATAGTGTTGTTGAAAATACTTTATCCATTAATGCCATACCAAATGTTTATTTGGGAAATGATACAACTATTTATAATACCGATTCTTTATTGCTCGATGCTGGTACCGGATTTTTAAGTTATTTATGGGATTCTGGTTCTAATAATCAAACTTATTTAGTTGAAGGACCTATAGTTGGAGTAGGAACTTATAATTATTATGTAGTTGTGTCAGACACGAATTCATGTTCAAGTAGCGATACAATTGAAATTACAATTGATTTTAATATATTAGTCATTAATGATTTAAATAATGTTGTAAAGATATTTCCAAATCCTGCTGCTGAATATTTTATTGTTCAATCTGAGAAGCTGATTAATGCTAAAATAAGATTATACGATCTTAGTGGAAAGATTATTTTAGTTGATCGAATTGACGGTTATCAGAAAAATATCGATATCAAAGCGGTAAATCCTGGAGCTTATCTAATTGAAATAATTTATAATGACATACCTTATAGAGCAAAGATTATAATTAAATAATCCTTGCTAATTGGGGGCTGAATCATGCTATATTGCTATATTTAAACATATAATTTAAAAGAAGAAATATTATGAAAATGAAACTTTTTGGCAAAGCCAATACAAAAAAAGACGGATCGTGTATGACTGATTTGGAAAATGAAATTAACGATTGGTTGAAAAATAACCCAAATATTGAAATATTAGATATTAAACAATCAGCCAGCGGAGGAAGTTTTCACGATACAAAACTTTTTGTTACTGTTTGGTATGAAGAAGGAGAATAGTTTATTTAGGGGACTTCTAAAAATGCAAATTTCTTCGTTGTTTCTAAATTTCAAAATCCTTGTTTACAATAGTAAACTGCGGTTTTAAAATATCTTACGTCTTGAAATTTACAATATTTATTATTCCCCTTATTTCTTTTTTGAATTTTGTATGTATTTTATTGATTTTAGTACTGTTTTTAGTAAAATCGAATTAAGGTAATCTACAATTCATTCAACTCCTCTTCATAATCAAATTGCAAATCTTCATGCAAATTAGATAATACTTTTCGAATTGCATCAACTTGACGATGGTAAATATTAAACAGAACTGTATTGTTTTTCATAGATGGTTTCATTTTTTTTAATTCTTTACAAAAATAAATCAACAATTCTACTTCAGTTTGTTTTTTCTTCGAATATCTTACGTACTTTTTGATATTTCGTAAAATTTTGCGAACACTTTTTTTCATGAAGTAATAGCTTGTAGTATTTATCTCGGAAAATTGCTCACTAATCTCAATTTTTATTTCTTTTACAAAAGTAGCTTCGTTTGAAGCTTCAAACAAAAGATAGGTCAATAACTCTTTGTTTTCCTTCTTGAATTTTGTTAGGCTCAAACAAATTTCCAGTAATTCTTTTTGTGTGAGGCCAGCTAATTCAAACTTTATTTCTTTTAATGAGGCTGCTTTCATAAATTATAAAATAAATTCGTGGTAAAACTATGAAAAAATGAAAACTCGGACTTAAGTTTTTTCCGTTGAAAAATGAATCCTTTTTAAAAAAAATTTGAAATTAGATTTCAAAAAATATTTTGGCTAATATTTCTAATTTTACAATAAGAAAAAATTGATTATTTCCCGTGAAAATGTTGATTCTAATAATAATTATTTTTGAATTATTATTTTTTAGGACAGATATTTGCAAGTTGGGTTAAGTTTTTTATAAAATTTTCAGTATCAAGTCTTTTATAGAACAAATCTTCATATTGATTGATTCTATATAGTGCCTCTAAGAAAACAGTTCAAAATTAAAAACATCTCTTTTTGCGATATTTCTATTTTTTTCATTTGTCTAATACAAAAGCATTTACTGCATGAAAGAAAATAGAAATATCATCAAAAATAAATTATTTTATAA
>JABHKC010000174.1 GCA_018692315.1 Bacteroidota bacterium
CAAAATGTGTGTCAGATTTGAACTACCACAGATTTTTATTTTTGAGTAATAGCGAGCTATTTTGATGGAATAAAAATTGAGGACGGTCAAAGATGATGTGCAGTTTGGGCTTGTAGTAGAAATATTTATGAATTATTCAGCTTAGATTTTCTCTAAGAGTTTCTTCATTTTTTTTTCAAGAAACGAACTGTCATAAATTTCTTTTCCTACATAGATTAACATAGCTGAAATTTGAGTGTTTCTTTCGTTCAAAGATTTGTAACTAATATGCTTATTTAATCGATAAACTTCTCGAATTCTGCGTTTTATCAAATTTCTATCTACAGCTTTTTTATATCTTTTTTTTGAAACAGAAATAGCAATTTGCATTGGATAATTTTTATTGCTATTTGCTGTACTCCAAACAAATTTATAAGGATATAAAAAAAATGAATTGTTGATAGCAAACAATTCATTAATTCTTTTTTTGCTGCACAGCCGCTCTTCCTTTTTAAAAGTAAAGCTCATTTTGTAAATATTTTACAATTGAAAAGCCAAAGAAGATTTATTTTGTCTAATGTTTGGCAAAAATCCTCAGCTTATATATCTGGTTCAGGAAATTAAAGGTAGCGTAAATTTGAAGCTACTTCCTTTATCAATTTCGCTTTCAACCCAAATTTCTCCTCCATTTTTATTAATAAATTCTTTACAAAGAATCAACCCAATTCCTGAACCTTCTTCATTTTCAGTACCAAACGACCTATGTTTTTCATTTATTTTAAAAAGCTTATTAATATCTTCTTTTCGTATTCCAACTCCGGTATCTGTAATGGCAATTTCTAAGAAATTATTGTCTAAAGTAGAATTTATATAAATCTGGCCTCCTTGATGAGTATATTTTATAGAATTTGTAATCAAATTCCTTAAAACACTCTCAACCATATAAGTATCTGCATGAACTTTTGTGTTTGGCAAAATATTGTTAATAATTTTTATCTTTTTAAAACTAGCTTGCATTTGCATAAGCTGTACCACCGAATTTACAATAACATTGACATTTATAATTCTGGGGGTGAAGTTTATAGAGCCAGTTTGCATCTTAGCCCATTCCAATAAATTTTCGATTAGTTTGAAGGCATTGTGCGCAGATTTATGCATTATTTTGACAATATGCTTCAGTTCTGAAGCCGAAAGTTCTGCAAGCTGATTATTTAACATATCGGCAAACCCGAGCAAGGCATTAAATGGACTTTTCAGATCGTGGGCAATTATTGAAAAGAATTTATCTTTTGTTTCGTTCATTTTTTTCAGGTCAATATTTTGTTCTGAAATCTGCTTTTTTTGTCTCTCAATTTTCTTAAAACTTTCAGCGAGGGTGAGCATTGAACGAATTCGAGCAATTAATTCAATTTTATCTATTGGCTTTCTAATATAATCGACAGCTCCTGCATCGAGGGCAGTCATTAAATTTTCAGAAGTTGTCATCACACCAGTAAACATAATCACAGGAATATGTTTGGTCCTTTTATCTTCTTTCAGGATTTTAAGAGCTTCGATCCCGGTCATGGCTGGCATATCCCAATCCATAATTATCAAATCAATATCTTCTTCAAAAGCAATATTACATGCAACTCTGCCACTGTTCGCCTGAATTAAATCATATGGTTCATCACTGGCATTTATTATGTTAAAAACCGTATTCAGGTTTGCTTCATTGTCGTCAACAAGCAAAATTTTGTACCTTTTCATTCTAAATTCCTTTATAAATTCTTTCATAATTATTTCAGTAAGCTAATATAATAATATTCAAATTATAATAGCTCTAAAATTAGATATTATTTAAATAAATGCAATCAATACTTTTTTTGCATATTCATTATAAGCTACTTAGGTCCTTCTATATTATTATTAAAACTAATTTTTAGCCTTTTGTAAAATGCTTTTTTTCAATTCTGCCTCTCTTTTCCTGAGTTCATTCATAACTTTTTCGTAAATATCTTCATAAATATTTAAATTATAAGAATAAAAAGCAATGCTCGAATCGAATTGACTTTTAGTAACATTGTGTTTTAGAAAAAGTACATCATGATAATCTTTATATTCGAATTTGGATTTTCTACTTTTTTGTTGTTTCGAAACCAAAATCCCGTCAGAAATATGTATATCAACAATTAATGGAACTATTTTTTCAACATTGATAATATTATTTGGTATTGACTCTTCTGAAGAATTGCACGAAAACAAAAGAATTGCAAAATTTACTAATATCAGTTTGCTCAATATTTTTATCATATAACTCAATTATTATCAAATTTGAAATTTAAAAATGTAAAAGTATAAACTTCAATCAATATAGAAAAAATTTAAATGAGCATGATTTTTTCATAACAAAAGATTTTGTTCATTACTTATTCTGAATCATAAACTGAAAATAAACTTAAGATATTTGCTGAGAAATGTCATTAAGAAATAGAAAATTTAGATTTACTTTTGCATAATATTTGACATTTTTTTGACAAAACAAATTGTATGAATATCAGGCAAATAGGAGTTGTGAAAAGTAAATTTAAGGAATCTGCCAACACTGCTGAAATGAAAAAACATGAAAGCATTATTGTTGTTGAAGATGAATTTCTTGATGGTTTGTTTAAAATTGAAGATTCCGAATTTATAGAAATAGTATTTTTGTTCGACAGAGCAAAAAATTATGATTTACAGCTTCATACATTCTCCGGAGAATATAAAGGAGTTTTTGCATCGAGAAGCCCACGAAGGCCAAGTTCAATAGGGATAACTATTGTAAAACTTATAGAAAGAAAAGGGAAATTATTAATAGTTACAGGCTTGGATGCGCTTGATAATACACCGGTTTTAGATATTAAAGCAATCGACAACAGAATTTTTGAAGATAATAAAACACAAATTCAAACAAACATTTTAAAATCGAACCCAAGAATTGAGATAATGGCTCATATTTGGGCAAACGAAACCAAGGAACTTTTGTTGAAAGCCGGACAAATTCATGGACATTATTGCACTGGGCTGGCATTAGGAGTTTTGGCAGCTACAATTGCAATGCACGAGATAAGAGAAGAGTCTGCCGGATTAGAAAATTTATTGGCAATTGTTGAAAATAATAATTGCTTTTCTGATGGGATTCAATTTGTTACTGGCTGCACTTTTGGAAATAATTCATTAATTTTCAAAGATATAGGGAAACAAGCGTTCACGCTGGCTAAGCGAAATGGCATAGCCGTTCGTATTTTAGTTAAGCCTGAAGCACGAGATATTTTACGAAGTCTGGTCCCTGAATTTTCTGAAAGTTATGAAAAAGTTATTAAAAATCGTAGCCAAAATCAAGAGGAAATTGCAAACTTCAAAACTCAGGGTATTCAGAAAGCATTTGCATCATTGGAAGTAAGCTCTGACAAACTTTTTGACACAAAAAAAGTAGAAATTTCAATACCGGATTATGCTCCGGTTCACGAAAGTTTTGTTTGCGAGGACTGTTCAGAAAGTATAATGTCATCGAGAACCACTGATCAGCAAAACAAAAAGTACTGCATAGAATGCTCAAATTCTGAATATTATCAATTAGATGGTTTTGGTATTTCTTGCAAAAAGACAGAAAAATAGAATCAATTATATATATTATCAAAATTTTTAACCAAAAAAATCCCATATGTATTTCTCTACAATAATTTCAATTGAAATATTTGCAACATTTTTTACAGGGCTTTTATCAAGTATGGTTCATGTAGTTTCCGGACCAGACCATCTTGCTGCCGTAACACCTTTGGCAGTAGATAGACAAAAAAGGTCGTGGTTAGTAGGTTTTTATTGGGGCATTGGACACACATTAGGAATTTTGATTATAGGCATTTTATTCTATTTTTTCAGAGAAATACTGCCTGTTGAAAAAATTTCTGCAATCAGCGAACAATTAGTAGGAGTAATATTAATTTTGATAGGTACTTGGGCAATTGTTAGAACATATTATAGTAAATTCAACAAATCGCATTCTCATCCACATATTCACACAAAACCAAACACTTATGTTCATGTCCACGATCATTCGCACGAAGAAAACCAAAACCACAAACATGGCCATACAAAAGAGGGAAGAAATGCAAGTTTATCTTCATTTTTAATAGGAATTTTTCATGGCTTAGCTGGAGTTTCTCACCTTTTGGCTATCTTGCCAACGCTTGCTTTACCGTCTAACTACGAAGCTGGCTCGTATTTATTTGGCTTCGGAATTGGGACAATCATGGCAATGGTAGGCTTTTCAATGATAATTGGATATGTAGCATTTAAAAGTTCAAAAAAAGATAAAACTTTTAATTTCAAGGCTTTAAAAACTGCAAGTGGAATATTGGCTATTGCAGTAGGAATATTATGGATTATTAATACTTTCTAAAATTATGCGCAAAATAGATACTTCGAAATTATCTTCCGACGAATGTTGGGGAGTTCAAATTAATGGACTTTCTTTTTGTAAAAATTGTAAATGGATCGGACTAAGTGCCTGTGAAGGAAAAAATATCGTCAAAACCCAAAAAAATTCAAAAGGCTTTTTAATTGGTGAAAAAGGAGTAATAAACTAAAAAACATGTGGAAAGATTTGTTTTCATTTTCTCGTCGAGAAAGAAATGGAATATTTGTTATACTATTTTTAATTATAGTTATTTACTCTGCTACAAAACTGTTTTCATTTTTTGCAGAAGAAGAAATATATGATTATTCGGAATATGAGACCCAAATTTTGGAATTTGAAGAATCTCTAATAAGAAAGCCAATCTCATCTACTAATAACGAAAAATTCAACCCATTTAAATTCAACCCTAATACGATTTCTATTGACAGTTTAGAATTATTTGGTTTCAATAAAAAAGTAGTGAAAACTATAAATAATTACAGGAAAAAAAGCGGCAAATTCTACAAAAAAGAAGATTTTAAGAAAATTTATGGCATAAGTTCAATCCAATATGAATTTTTGAAATCATATATCGAAATTCCACAAAAGAAACAATATCATACATCTGAGAATAAAAAAACTGTAGTTGAAAAATCTGATTCTCTTTTTTATTTTGATCCAAATACAATTGACTATCAAAACTTGATGAAATTAGGATTTTCTGATAAAGTAGCCAAAACATATTTAAAGTATAGAACCAGTGGTGGAAAATTTTATAAAAAGGAAGATCTGAAGAAAATATATGGAATAACTGATAATTTTTTTGCAAAACTTAAACCTTATATTCACTTTATTGATACTACGCAAATAAATCAAAAAAATAAGGAATATAACGAAAGTCAGCTATCTCGTAAAATTATTGAAGTGGAATTAAATTCAGCTGATTCTGCAAATCTTGAAAGTTTAAATGGCATTGGTAAGATTCTATCAGTTCGGATATTAAAATATAGAGATATGTTAGGCGGATTCTATGAAACAGACCAACTAAAAGAAGTTTATGGAATTACCGAAGCTACATATATCAGATTGAAAACCAAAATATTTGTCGATACAAGTTTGATAAAATTGATTAATATAAATTTTGCAAGTAAGGCAGAGCTTGAAAAACATCCATATTTGAATTATAAAGATGCAAAATCAATCATCAAATTCAGGGCAAAAAATGGCAGCTTCAAAAATATTCATGTTCTCAGAGAAAAAACAGTTGTTTCAGAAAATACTTTCGAAAAGCTTAGGCATTATTTAGCTATAGAATAGGAATATTTTAAAGAGTTCTGCTAATTTCCCATTTCAGACATAAACATAATTCTTACTAATCTGATGTCTTCTTCGGAATATTCTGCTTCTCCAAGTTCATCAATGGCAGCTTCAATCGATTCTGTTTCAGCTTCTTCCTTGAAATATTCATAAATATCAGCCTTTTTGTCTTCATCAATTACACTGTTTATGTAATAATCTATATTAAGTTTTGTCCCTGAATTTACGATTACTTCAATTTCTTTAATTAAATCTATCATTTCCAGCCCTTTGGCATTGGCAATATCATCTAAAGGCAATTTTCTGTCGATGCTCTGAATGATAAAAACTTTCATGCCGGATTTGTTAACTACAGATTTTACAACCATATCCTGAGGTCGTTCAATTTCGTTGTTTTCGACATGTTTTTTTATCAAATCGATAAACTCCTTGCCATAACGAAGTGCTTTTCCGGAACCTACACCTGAAATATTTTTCATTTCGTCCATAGTGATAGGATATTGAATAGCCATATCTTCTAAGGATGGATCTTGAAAAATTACAAAAGGAGGTAATCCTTTTGATTTTGAGATTTGACGTCTAAGGTCTTTCAATAATGCAAACAATTCAGGATCTACTGCTCCTGAACCTCCTCCAACGCCTTGAACATAACCATCATCGGAATCTTCATATTCGTGATCTTTCGATAGCATGAAAGATTTAGGATCGTCAAGATATAATTTTCCTTCTTTCGTCAATTTTAGAAGCCCATAGTTTTCAATATCTTTGGTAATTAAACGTGCTACCATAGATTGGCGAAATACAGCATTCCAAAATTTAACATCATTTTCTCTTCCTGAACCAAATATTTCTAATAAATGGTGCTTATATGATTTTACTGCAGCTGTTATATTTCCTGACAGAATATTTGCAATATGTTCGGCTTTGAATTTTTCTTTAACTTCAAGTATTGCCTCTAATGACTGAACAACATAATCTTTTCCTTCAAATAAAGTTTTAGGATTCAAGCAATTATCGCAAGATTCGCAATTATCTCTTTTATAAATTTCGCCAAAATAATGTAGGAGCAACCTTCTTCGACAAATAGAAGATTCTGCATATGCAACAGTTTCGAGAAGCAATTGCTTGCCAATCTCCTGTTCTGCAACAGGTTTTCCTTGCATAAATTTTTCTAATTTCTGAATATCTTTATAGCTATAAAAAGTTATACATTTTCCTTCGCCACCATCGCGGCCAGACCTTCCGGTTTCTTGATAATAGCCTTCGAGACTTTTCGGAATATCATAATGAATAACATATCGAACGTCTGGTTTGTCAATTCCCATTCCGAAAGCAATAGTTGCAACAATTACATCAACTACTTCCATCAAGAAACTGTCTTGATTGCCAGTTCTTGTAGTAGAATCCATACCAGCATGATATGGAAGGGCTTTTATTCCGTTCACTTGTAATGTTTCTGCAAGTTCTTCAACTTTTTTTCTGCTTAAGCAATAAATTATTCCAGACTTTCCAGAATGTTGTCTGATAAATTTTATTATTTCTTTTGATGCATTAACTTTTGGTCGTATTTCATAATATAAATTAGGCCTGTTGAAGGATGAAATAAAAACATTTGCTTTCAACATTCCAAGATTTTTTTGTATGTCGTGTTGCACTTTTGGTGTTGCTGTTGCTGTAAGAGCAATTACAGGAGCTTGTCCTATTCTTTCAATTATTGGACGAATTTTACGGTATTCTGGTCTAAAATCGTGTCCCCATTCAGAAATACAATGTGCCTCATCTACAGCATAAAAAGAGATTTTGATTTGTTGTAAAAAAAGAATATTATCCTCCTTTGTTAGAGATTCGGGAGCAACATATAATAGTTTGGTTTTTCCGGCTATAACATCTTCTTTTACGGTAACAACCGCAGCTTTTGTAAGTGAAGAATTATAGAAATGAGCAATTCCATCATCCATACTAAAGCTTCTCATAGCATCAACTTGATTTTTCATTAAAGCTATCAGCGGGGAAATAATTATGGCTGTACCTTCTCTAATCATAGCCGGTAACTGATAACAAAGGGATTTACCCCCACCTGTTGGCATAAGAACAAAAGAATCTCTATTTGCTAAAACATTTTCTATTATCTTTTTTTGGTTTCCCTTAAACTTATCAAATCCAAAATATTTTTTCAAATACTTGTACAATGAAATATCTTTCTTTTTACCCATTTGCTGATAACAATTAAAATCTCTCTTTTGTTTATTTTATAAAACTGTAAAACAAATATAACAATTCTAAATTAATTATATGACTGAATTAATTTTTTTTCAAAAAAAATTTCTCAAGGTCAATTTTCCTTTATATAGTGCTGTTTTGAGTGGTTTTACTGAATATCAATTTTATTACAAAATTTAAAAATTGCCTTTCATACGTTTTAGCCAAAGAAAAAATAGCTGCATTTTAGATAAAACTAATTTCTTTAAGCAAAAAAATACCAAAATTAATTTCAATTAATTTAGTATTAACATATTGAGCAAATAGTGAATGTGGGTTTAATAAAAAAGCAAAAATGAAAAATTTATTAATTTATGCAACTATTTGTATTTCAAATTGCTATTTTTTAAGATATTAGAAAGCAATTCTCTTGCCCTAAACAACTGAGCTTTAACTGTTCCTATGGGCAATTCTAATTCGTCGGCAATTTCTTCATATGAAAACTCTTTAAAATATCGAAGTTCAATCAACTGTCGGTATCGAGGTTTAAGTTTCTGAACAACAGTTTTCATTAATATTGCTTTTTGCTTTTTTATTAGCTCTTCTTCAGGGTCATTAACATTTGCTTCTAAAACAATTTTTGGTTCATAGTCTTTATCATCACCAGTCTGATCTATAGAGATATGAGGACCTTTCTTTTTTCTTAAGAAATCTATGCAATTATTAGTTGCTATTTTAAAAAGCCATGTGCTGAATGCATAGCTAGGTGAATATTGATGAATACTTTTAAATGCTTTCCCAAATGCTTCAATAGTGAGATCGTCTGCATCGCTTTTGTTGTTCACCATTTTAAGAAGCATATAGTATATTGAATCTCTGTAACGTTGCAATAATTCAGCGTAGGCTTTCTGATCGCCATCTTTGGCCATCAAAACTAAATTGTAATCGAACTTTGCTTTATCAGAAAGATTAGGATTTTTTTCCATCAATCAATCGTAAATTTTTTATCAATAAAAAAAGCGAATATACAAAAATATTTGCGATAGAATTTTGACAACCAATTATTCTCAGAAAATATCAAACAGTAATTCGTTTAAAAAGAATTATATTTTAACTTTGACATCTGTTTTCTTTTACTGAATTACTAATCAAATAATAGATGTATTTTATTGATACACATTCTCATATATACTTAAAGCATTTCAAAAACGATGTAAAAGAAGTTGTGAATCGGGCAGCAAAACAAGGTGTTAAATATATTTTTCTTCCCAATATTGATAGCTCTTCTATAGACGATATGTTCAATGTATCAAAGCAATTTCCAAAAATTTGTTTTCCAATGATTGGCTTGCATCCAACTTCAGTTGAAGAAGATTTTGAATTTGAGTTAAAAGTTGTAGAAAAAGTCCTTTCAGAACATAAATTCATTGCAATTGGCGAGATAGGAATAGACTTATATTGGGACAAAACTTTTATTGAAGAACAGAAATTTGCTTTAAAAACCCAGCTTGAATTAGCTTTATTGAATAATTTACCTGTAGTAATTCATTCACGAGATTCGTTTAATGAGGTTTATGAAATTTTAGAAAGTTATGGCAAAGGTAAGCTTTCAGGTATTTTTCATGCTTTTTCGGGAAGTGTTGAACAAGCTGAAAAAATAATTGATTTAGGTTTTAAGATTGGTATTGGCGGAGTGGTAACATATAAAAATTCGGGTTTGGCAGACACAGTACGAGAAATTGATTTAAGCAATATTGTACTTGAAACAGATTCACCATATTTAACTCCAGTTCCGAAACGAGGAAAAAGAAACGAACCAACATACCTTATATATATAGCAAAAAAACTTTCTGAGATTTATAATATGAAAGTAGAAGAAATTGCTCAAATAACTTCAAACAATGTAAGAGATATTTTTAATTTTAATTAATATTGTTAATATTCGCAGAAATTTTAATCAATATAATAGTGTATAATAAAGCTTTACTTGATTTTGTTCTAAATATATAAAATTGTAAAAAAATAATTTAATAATGATAATCATGAAAAATAAAATTCTTCTGCTTTCAGTTTTGTTTGTTTTTATCTTAAGCAACATGTTTGCTCAAACTTTAGAAATTGAGTGGGGACCATATAAGGATATGCCTCGTAAAACCAATTTCCAAAAAATAATTGGTAGCGATGACGAGCTTCTTTATGTAGTTCAGAGACCAAAAGTAAAAGTATCGAACAACGATATGGTAGTTTTGAAAGGCTTTTCTACAACAACTATGCTCGAAGAATCATCTTCGGAACTTAAAATGCCATTAATATACAACAAACCTTCTGTTTTTGATGACATTTTCTATCTGAATGGCAAACTTGTTTTGTTTTCATCAGTGATAGATGATATTATCATGATGAAAAAAACCTATGCTCACATTGTTGATGAAAACGGAGGTCCCTTAAGCGATCCAAAACTTATTGGAGAAATTTCGATAGGTACTGAAGAAGATCCAGGAATGGAATTTTCTTATTCGCACGACAAATCTTTGATTATTGTTCATTATCACAATATTTATAATGTATATACCGGCGAACCATATATTTTCAAATATGTAGATTCGGAATTGAACATAGTTTTTAATAAAAGTTTAGTTCTGCCATACGAAAACAGAAAGTTTGAAGTGTTAGACTATAAAGTAGGTAAAAGTGGAAATATTTATTTATCACTAAAAGTAGAACCTGCAGGAAAGAAAAAAAGAAGGACAAGAACTTCGGCAGGAGGCAGGAAACCGCGAGTATTATATGAATACTATATGCACGTTTTCAATAAGAAAAAAGATGATCTACAAGATTATAAAATTCTGGTTCAAAAATATTTCCCATCAAATCTTTCGTTTGAAATAAATGAGGATGAAGAGGTTTTGCTTTTTGGTTTTGCCACAAAAAAATCTGACAATATTTTTACAGGAATTTTTTATCAAAAGTTAATCCCACGCTATGAAAAAATCTCATTGACAAAGTATAGAGATTTCTCTAAAGATAGAAAATTTGTTGCCGAGTTTTCTGAAGAACGAAATGGCGAAAATGCAGAACAATTTTTCAGCTACAGTCCAGGCAGAGCAATGTTTTTGCATAGCTCGGGATTGGTTTTACTATGGGAACAATATTATGTAACAACAACTAAAATTGTTGATCCTAAAACAAAAAAGGAAGTAATTAACTATTACCACCATTATGGCGACATAATTGCTGCAAATGTTAGCGAAGAAGATCAGATGTTATGGGTTTCACGAATTCCAAAATCGCAATTTAGTACAAACGACAATGGATATTACAGCTCTTTTATTGCAATTTCGGATGTAAACAAAGTGAAGGTAATGTTTAACGACCATCCGAAAAATTTCAAACAAAAGGACAGAACTAAAATGAAAATTTTAAAAAATAATGTAAGTTTAAGCCCAAGCGGATTAGCGAATATGATTACCTTATACAATGATGGCACTATTGACAAAGCATACATGTTTCATAGCGGAGACAAAAAAACTTCATTATGCCCAAGATTATTTTTAGATACTGGAGATGGATATGTTATTTATGGACAAGAAGGTAAAAAATATCGCTGGGGAAATTTTATGTTTGAATAATAGCAATGATTTCAGTCGGCAGACTAAAAAATTCTACCGACTGAAATTACTAACTAAAGAATAGCTTTAATACCCGGTAACTCTTTCCCTTCAATATATTCAAGCAAAGCGCCGCCTCCGGTTGAGACATAACTTACTTTATCTGCAAGATTATATTTGTTGATTGCAGCTACCGAATCGCCACCTCCAATCAAGGAAAATGCTCCTTTTTCTGTTGCAGAAACAATTGCATCGGCTATTTTTTTGGTACCATAACTGAAATTTTCCATTTCAAAAACTCCCATTGGACCGTTCCATAAAATAGTCTCTGAGTTTTCAATGATCTCAGAAAAATTTGATATACTTTCATTTCCAATATCAAGACCCATCCATTCAGGTTTTATTTCGTGAATTTCACAAAATTCTCTATTTGCATTATTATCAAATTTGTCGGCAATTACGGCATCTACAGGCAGAGCAATTTTAACATTTTTTTCCTTAGCTTTCGACAAAATATCTCTTGCCATTTCCAAATAATCATTTTCAATAAGAGAAGCTCCAATATTTCCTCCCATTGCCTTAATAAAAGTGAAAGTCATACCTCCGCCAATTATCAAATTATCAACTTTCGGAAGAAGATTTTCAATTATTGTAATTTTCGATGAAACTTTTGCACCTCCCAAAATAGCTGTAAATGGACGTTTTGATTTATTTAAAACTTGTCCAATACTTTCTAATTCATTCTTTATCACAAAACCGAAAAGTTTGTTTTCTCGAAAAAATTTGGCAATAATTGTTGTTGAAGCGTGAGCACGATGAGCAGTTCCAAATGCATCGTTCACATACACATCAGCCAGTTCCGAAAGTTTCTTTGCAAATTCAACATCGCCTTTAGTTTCTTCTTTGTAAAATCTTAGATTTTCGAGTAACAAAATTTCTCCCGATTTTAATTCTTTTGCCATTTTTTCAGGAATTTCGCCAATACAATCGCTGGCAAATTTTACCTCTTGTTCAAGCAATTTAGAAAGATAAGCGACTAAATTACGAAGCGAGAATTTTTCCTCAAATCCAGTTTTTGGCCTTCCCAGATGAGACATTAGAATTACTGAACCACCATCTGAAATAATTTTTTTAATAGTTGGCAATGCTGCTCTAATGCGTGTATCATCAGTAATTTCAAATTTGTCGTTCAATGGAACATTAAAATCTACTCTGATTATTGCTCGTTTTCCTGAAAAATTAAAAGTATTAATATCAATCATTTTATCTCTATTTCTAATTAAATAATATTGTTCTTTTTTACAAAAGTATAAAACTAATTTTGAGTTTAAAGCATAAAGCTCAACAAAAACACAATGAAGTATTTTTGTAGTGATTATTCTCTGCAGCTTTGAGTGTTGAGGAAATTTTTAATGTAGATAAAAATAGATTCCTTTATTAATCATAAAATGTCCATGATAATCCAGACTTGAACGTCATCGGATTTAATGGATAATGAAGAGCCGAAAAATAATCTAATTTGCTGATTTCCGAATTTATATGAGAATACTTTAGGAAAAATCTTACGGTTTTTAATTTAATGTTTAGAAAAATATCGAAATAAGGATGCTCTCCAATCAATTTTTCATTTTGCAAATAAAAAACATTTGTCGATGGCATAAATGCATAGGAATAAAATTTTGTGTTATAGTAAAAATCTACACCTAATTGAACTTTTAAAACTTTTTTCAATAAAAATTGTTCATAGAAAATAGAATTGTAAGTAGCAAATTTAGGAATTGCAATCGCTTTATTATCTGAATATTGAACAACAAATTTATGATTTGTCTTAAATCGCCAAAATTTAAATGCTTTGTCGATATTTGCACTAACTATAGAAATTTCATCGTTACTTTGGACAGGGATTGCTAATTCATTAAAGTATATATGATTAGAAATTAAAGCGTAGTTTAAGCCTATTTTAAAAAATCGAGATGGGATATTAAAAAGAATATTTGAACTCAGTCGTTTTTCTGTAACAAAATCGTTAGCCCAACCAAAATAATTTGAATTATAGTTTTGTAAAAAATAATCGGGACTTGAATTCGAATATTTTAGTTTTACAGCTACCACAGCAGAATCGGAATTGAGATTTAAACGCCTCATCAAAATTGCATTTAAAAAATATTCGCCCTGATTGTAGCCTTCAAAACAAAATTGAGAATTAATATTCCATACATTTTTTGAGATATTGTTTCTGGCAGATGCTCCAATAAAAGATGAGCTAAGTATTTCGTTTTCATTATAATAATAACTATCTGAAAGTTTGTTAGACAAACTAAAATTGTAGAATATCGAAGTGCTATCTGCAAACATTTTCTCGAAATTCCATTGAAAAGTATTTGTCATAAGCTTAAATGCTGCAGAATCGTATGTCTGTATTGAATCAAGAAAAATATTATTATAAAATATTGTATCAATTCCATCTTCGTAAAGTCTGCTTTTTCGCTCTAATTGCAATTTATGAACTATTGTACTTTTTTTCACAAATACATCATTTTCAATAGAGTCTTTTCCGATTTCAGTAATTGTCTTTCCTAAATCATATTTTTGGACTATCAGCAAACTTTTGTCCAAGATTTCAGATTTTGCATCGTCTAAATTCACATCAATATATTCCAAACTTGTATTAGATCCATTAGTGAAATCTTCATCATTGCTAAGTCCTCCATTTTCGTAAATTCGGAATTTATTTGAATTCCAATTTCCGTGAATTGAGTACCTGTTTTTTTCGTAGCTCGTCCATAATGAATAAGAATTGTTTTTTACTTCTTGACGATTGTATTTTCCTATCGAAGATATTAAATTATAGGTAAACCCAACATTAAAAAACGGATTAACATTTTGAGTATGAATAACTTCTAACAATTCCTCTTCTCTTCCTTTTGCTCCAGACTTTGCATAACTTAGGTTAGTATATGGTTTTTTTGTGTTATAAAAAACATTTTTCTCCGGATTAAGAAAATATAAGTCATAAGCTTGCAAAAAGAATAGATTGTTTTGTTTTCTGTCGAAATAAACATTTGAAATATTTGCCATCCCAAAATTTCCCAATGTAGTATTAGATATACTATTTCTGAAAATCGGATTTATTGTTTGAAAATTCTCTAAAAAAGTATCCATTTCAACAATTTCTTTTTCAGAAAAATTATCAATCAGAATCCATGAATCTATTATGTCTTTTTCGACAACAGTATCGCACTGTGCATACGAAAACGATACACAAAAAAACAAAATTAATATGGAAATTTTTTTTTTCAATAGAGAAATCTCTTATAATTTATTTTACAAAACAAAAAATGAACGACAAATCTAATTTTTTGTTTTCCAATATTTTAATAATAAAAACCCAAAAAGCATTCCGCCAAGATGTGCAAAATGTGCAACATTATCGCCCGGCTGATTCATAACACCTTCATAGAGTTCGATAATACCATATATAATCACAAAATATTTTGCTTTAATCGGAAACGGAACAAAAATAAAAAACATTTTAGCATTCGGGAACAACATTCCAAATGCGAGTACAATTCCAAAAATTGCACCTGAAGCCCCTACAGTGGGTATATCCATAATTTGCCCAATTATTGAATCTATGAAATTAATGGCACCTTGTGCCAATTGAGGATTGTCTGGATATTTTGCATATTCGGAAAAAAGGCTTTTGAAATAATCGTCTCGACTAATAATTTCGAAATATTGCGAAAAATTGTCTTGCATAAAAATTTTGAAATATTCCGGAGATGGAGTATTTTGAAAAGCAAGAAATGCCTCTTGCACCGATGATATTCTGTAATGCAAAATTAGAGTATGTAGCAACGCTGCACCAATTCCTGTAATGAAAAAATAAATAATGAATTTTTTGCTTCCCAATGTTTGTTCAACAGCCGAACCGAACATCCATAAACCAAACATATTGAACAAAATATGTTGGAAATTTCCGTGCATAAACATATGCGTAATATATTGATATGGTCGGAAAAAACTTGATTCAAAATAATATAATGATAGAAATTTTCCCACATCAATATCAAATTCTTCAAGAGCTAAAGAACCCAAAAAAAATAGTGCATTGATGATGAGTAAATTTTTGACTATAGGCGGAATATAGAATTTCCCACCTCCCAAAATGTTTTGCATACTTATATAATTCTAATGTTGATTTGCTATTTTTATCTATTTTAAAAGTTCAATGATAGTTTTTCCCTGACAAGCATTTGGACATGAAATATTTATTAGGGATGAAATGGTTGGAACGATATCAACTACAGAAATCTGTTCTGAAATTGTAGAACGACTAATTTTCCACCCATACCAAATTAACGGGACATGTGTTTCGGAATTGTATCCGTAATTATGAGAAATAGAATGTTGCTTATTTTGGCTCCAGCCAGCTTCCAATTTTATTAAAATATCTCCTGAACGTTTGTTTTTATAACTATTTTTCATATATCCAACTTCTTGATAATTAGCTGCATCACTTTGCAGATTCACAGAATTTGAAACTGCCGAAACGCCCGAAAATTGCATAATAAATTGACAAACATCCTCCTGAAAATCTTTTAGCGAAATATTTGAATCTTCAATCAAATTTCGATTTAAATAAATTTGTTGATTCATAAACTTTTTTATCCATTGTCCATGACCGTACTTTGCGTTCAAATATGCCCTAAGCAAAAGATTTGCTCTTTCTGAGTCGAAAAAATTCCCTGGAAGTTTTTCATTTTTATTAAAATCGGAATTTGGTGCCAATCCTCCGTCCGAGCTAAGGTAAACTATTACATTATGTTTCCCGAGATATTCATCTATAAATTTTAGAAAATGAGCAATATCTTTGTCTAATCGCAAATATGTATCTTCAATTTCAACAGAATACATCCCAAATGTTTCAGCAATATATTTTGAGGCTGAAAATGTTATTGAAATAAAATCGGTAAAATTATCATCACCAAGTTCTTCATTCACAATTGTTTCAATGGCAAAATCCTTTGTATATGTATTTCCATAAGGAGTATATTTAAGAATTTCGTAATCCTTCGATTTCAATTCATTTATTTTGTGAGGAAAAGTTTTGAATTCCCCCTCAAATCCTTTTTCATATTGGTTATCATCGCCAATGCTTTCGGTATATTTTTCGATTGAATATAAAGTGTTCCAATGACGCTCTATATAAATATCCGGAAAATGTTTTTCGTTAAATTCGTTTAACCACAATGGCAAATTTTCGATATAAAATGAACTTGATATCCAAAATCCAGTGCTATTATCAAACCAATACGCAGCATCTGCAAGATGACCACCTGAAAGAATCGAAGGTTTATCGTCTAATGAAATACTATAGACTTTCGACTTTTTATTATTAGCAAGTTTTAATCTGTCCGCAAATGTTTCAGAAAGCATATGTTTCGGCGATTTCTTGCCGGAATTTGATTCACTTCCAATGGTTTTTTCATTCTCGTCGAAAGTGCAATCAATTATTGTTTCTTCGTTTTGTGAGTACCAGAAACTTCCAACTATGCCATGTGCTGATGGAAACGATCCACTCGAAATACTTGCATGTCCAGCCGCAGTGTTTGTAAACAAATAGTTGTGATGAACATTTTTGCATAAAGTACCCTGATTTATCAAGCGTTTGAAACCTCTTTCGGAGTATTTATCCCAGAACCTGAAAATATAATCGTATGCCATATCTTCCACCACAATCCCGATTATTAGTTTTGGTTTTTCTGAAGGGATTCTATGTTGAGAAAACAAAATTTGGTTTAATAGCAGAAATATTGTTAGAAATATGATTCTTTTTGACATTAGGAATTTGTTAATATTTTGTTGTACTGTTTTTCCAGATTAATTACATTTTTCTTAATAAGAGAAATAATATTCCTATAGCAACGAAAAGGCTAAGAAAAATATTGAAAAAAGCGAACCAATAGTTTCCATTTTTTATAAGTTCGAACGTTTCGAAGCTAAAGGTTGAAAAGGTACTAAATCCACCGCAAAAACCAATCAGCAAAAACGATTTTAAGACATTATTTTGCAAAAGCTTTTCACCAATAAAATATAGTAATAACCCAAGAATCAGTGTACTTATAATGTTTGACAATAATGTTGCGAGAGGATTAATATTTTGAAAATTACCTGTAGTAACTTTTGAAATACCGAATCGCATTAAACTTCCGAAACCACCACCAACAAATATTGCAATAATATTGAGCATATCATTTCTAAAAATTTGCAAATATAATTTATAATTTTTTGTTTCTGTTTTATCCTTATTAAAATCAGTAATTCCGCAACAAAAATAATCAGCCAGTCACAAATTCTCAATAAAGAATACTAGATATAGCTTTCCCATTCAGCTTTTAGGGCTGTCATGATTTTGTATTTGAATTTACATTTTTACCTCCTTTTGTTTTTTAGCTA
>JABHKC010000175.1 GCA_018692315.1 Bacteroidota bacterium
ACTTGTATAGTATCAATCATAATAGGCTGATTAAACGGACTTGCGTATAACATATAACAATTTCCATTATTGTCATTTTCAATTGCATATACTGACTCTTGAGCATTAGTTCCAGCAGATAGAATCCATTCGCATTCTACTCCTTGTGAAAAAACATGATTATTTATAGTAAAGATGAGAATTAGTAAAATAAAGATTTTCATAATTTGATTTTTATTAAACAAAAATAATCCGATTTATTGGCGGCTGAACCAGCATGTTAAAAGTATTAAAATCCATACAAAAACCAGCTTTCTAATAAGATGAAAACATCTGTAGTATAATTCTTTGTAATGTAGTCTGATGGCATACCAATTTTCTTTTATTAAAACCAAAATGTACTTCATTTGTATAATTTCCTGTCATTTATTGATTTGACAATTGAATTGTACAAATATATAAGATTATTTTTTATTACAAAGCTGTTTATGCAAATTTTCAAAAATATAATAATTTAATTCCTTTTACCCAAAGCACAATACATAAATAAAATAGCAGTTTTGTTTAGATTATTTATAATTTTGCGTTGATGAGAATTAGAATTGGTTTTATATTTTTTGTGTTTTTCATTGGATTATCAAAATTTGTTTTGTCGCAAGAAGATGCCACAATCTATGGAAAAATTGCTGACAAAAAGAACCGTCCTATCGAATTAGTAAACATATCGGTAGAAGGATATCCAATAGGAATTGTAAGCGACAATCGTGGTAAATATGAGTTGAAAGTTCCTGCAAATACAAAATTAATAATTCATTTTTCGCATATAGAATATGAAAATGTCAACAAGGAAATTTTTCTGGAAACAGGCGAAAGGCAAAAAATTAATGTCAGTTTAAAGTATATTGTTCAAAATATTCCTGAAATATCGGTAAGAGCAAAGCGTGAAAAAAATCCTTATTTAGTGAGAATTGACCCTAAATTAGTGTCAAAAATTCCTGATGCTTCCGGAGGAATTGAGGCAATTCTCAAAACATATCCGGGCGTTTCGTCAAACAACGAATTAAGTTCGCAATATTCTGTACGAGGAGGAAATTATGACGAAAATCTTGTTTATGTGAACAATATTGAAGTGTATCGACCTTTACTAATTCGATCGGGGCAGCAAGAGGGTTTGAGTTTTGTAAATTCCGATATGGTCTCATCTATTCATTTTTCTTCGGGAGGTTTCGATGCGAAATATGGCGATAAGATGTCGTCGGTTTTAGATATCAGATATAAAAAACCCAGCGAATTTGGTAGCACTATTACAGGTAGTTTGCTCGGTGGTTCTATACATCTCGAAGATTGTTCGAAAAATCACCGCTTTACTCACATTTCCGGAATACGCTATAAAAGTTCGCAATATGTATTGAATAGTCTTGAGACTGAGGGAGATTACAAACCATCTTTCAGCGATTTTCAAACTTATCTGACATTTGATTTGAACGAAAAATTTGAATTAAGTTTTCTCGGAAATTATGCCCGAAATACATACTATTTTGTGCCTGAAACCAGAAATACATCTTTCGGAACAATAAACGAAGCTTTGAAGCTTAAAATTTATTTTGATGGTCAGGAATTAGACGAATTTACAACATATACAGGTGCCTTTTCAGGAAATTACATGCCAAACGATAAGCTAAAACTTTCCTTAACAACATCATTGTATCAAACAAACGAACAGGAAACTTTCGATATTCAAGGCCAATATTGGATAAATCAATTAGACAACGATCTTGGCTCAGATGCACTTGGCGATAGCTTAATGAACATAGGAGTCGGAACTTTTCTGAATCATGCCAGGAACTATCTTCAGGCAACTGTAATGAATTTCAATCACCATGGATTTTTGGTCAATGGCAATCATAATATCCAGTGGGGTGCAAAAATTCAGCACGAAAAGGTTAATGACAAAATCAGCGAATGGGAAATGCTCGATTCGGCAGGATATTCGTTGCCATACTCAGATTCTGCTGTTAATCTTCAGCAATCTTTACATGTCAGCAATACGATAAATTCTAATCGTTTCACCTTTTTTCTTCAAGAAACTTATTCTGTTGAAACTGAAAAATCGAATATTTTTTTTACCGGCGGAATTCGAGGAAACTACTGGGATTTCAACAAGGAGTTTTTGTTTAGTCCACGATTTTCTTTTGCAATAAAACCAAACTGGAAAAAAGATATTGAATTTCGACTTGCAGTAGGAGTTTATTATCAGTCGCCTTTCTACAAAGAATTGAAAAACTCCGAAGGCGAAATTAATAGGGATTTAAAAGCTCAACGCTCTATTCATCTGGTTTTTGGCAGCGAGTATAATTTTCGCATGATGAATCGCCCGTTTAAGTATGTTGGAGAAATTTATTACAAAAAATTAGATAATTTAATTCCATATACTGTTGATAATGTTAGAATTAGATATCTCGCAAAAAATAATGCTAGTGGTTTTGCAGGTGGTGTTGATATGAAATTGAATGGCGAATTTGTTAAAGGGATTGATTCCTGGGTGAGTTTGTCGATAATGCAAACTAAAGAAGATTTGAACGATGATTCTTATATTGAAACAGATAGTTTAGGAATTGAATCTACTGTTTATCCCGGATATATTCCCAGACCTACCAATCAGTTAATAAATTTCGGTTTGTTTTTTCAGGACTATTTGCCAATGAACCCAAGTTTCAAAATGCAGTTATATTTTATGTATGGCACAGGTTTACCGTTTGGTCCGCCCGATTCGGAAAGATATGAAGCCACCCTAAAAATGCCCTCATATTTTAGAGTTGACATTGGATTTTCGAAAGAAATTATTGGAGAAAATTCAAGTTTTTCCTCGAACAATCCTTTCCGATTTGTTAAAAGTATGTGGTTAAGTGCACATGTTTATAATCTTATAGATCGTAGCAATACAATTTCATATGTCTGGATTAAGGATGTTAGAAATCAAGAATATGCAATTCCTAACTATCTCACTTCGAGAAGAATAAATATCAAATTAAATATTAAGTTTTAGAATCAAAAGTTTTGAATTATGAAGTTTTTTAAGGAGGTTGCATTAGGCTTTTCGTCTTTTGGAGAGTCTTTAACTTTTGTTCGAAAACATAATCTTTGGCTATATGTTTTTTTGCCCGGTGTTATAAATATTTTTTTATTGATTTTGGTTTACATTTTTGCATCAAAAACCGGAGGCTTTTTGAGCAATTTTATTATGGATTTTTTTGGATTAAAATCTGGTTGGCTTTTGTCTTCATTCGATTTTTTCATTTCGTTTTTAATAAAAGTGCTGATATTTTTCTTTTACTCTCTGTTTTACAAATATTTAATATTGATAATAATGTCGCCAGTTATGGCGCTTTTGTCGGAAAAGACCGAGCAAATAATCAGCGGAAAAACTTACCCTTTCAATTTAGAAAGATTTTTGAAGGATATTGCGAGAGGGATAAAAATTGCTACACGAAATATTATTGTTGAAATTTTAATCGTGTCTCTTTTGTGGATATATACTTTTATCCCATTGATAGGATTTTTAGGCCCTATTTTTATTTTTATAATTCAATCCTATTTTTACGGTTTTTCAATGATCGATTATTATAATGAAAGAAAAAGACTGACTGTTCGCCAAAGCATCAAATTTATCAGGTCGCACAAAGCTTTTGCTTTTGCAAATGGCGTAATATTCTATCTGCTTTTTTTAATACCATTTTTTGGTTGGCTTATTGCACCAACTATTGGTGTTGTCTCTGCTACTCTTGGTGCTGAAAAAATAAATGCAAAATATTAACACTTAACACTTGATAAACAATATTCAACACTCAATATTCAATAATCAACACTCAGAAAGGACAAACAAGTAAAAAGTAGAAAATGAAGAAATTTGATTTAGAAGATAGATTTATTGACTATTCAATTAGAATGAGTAATGTTGTTGATAAAATTGATAATTCAAAATTAGGAACCTATTTAGCTGGTCAATTAATTAGAAGTAGTAGCTCGCCAGCATTAAATTATGGAGAAGCCCAAAGTGCAGAGTCAAGAAAAGACTTTGTTCATAAACTGAAGATAATTCTAAAAGAGTTAAAAGAAAGTAGAATTTGTCTTAAAATAATAGAAAGGAAACCACTTATCCAAAATACAAATAAGTTAGCTCAAGTTATGAAAGAAACGGAGGAGTTAATAGCTATAGTCTATAAAAGTATTGAAACCACTAAAGCAAATATGCAAAAATAGGACTTTGGTAATATTCTGATTTATTGAATGTTAAATATTAATTGTTGATTATTGATTATTGTTTATTGAATATTGTTTATTGAATATTGAATATTGTTTATTGAATATTGTTTATTGTTTATTGTTTATTGTTTATTGTTTATTGTTTATTGTTTATTGTTTATTGAATATTGTTTATTGAATATTGTTTATTGAATATTGTTTATTGAATATTGTTTATTGAATATTGTTTATTGTTTATTGTTTATTGTTTATTGTTTATTGAATATTGTTTATTGAGTATTAAATTTATAATGTTAAATTTTAAGTGCTTACTAAAGAAGCCCTTTTTTCCTTATAACATATAAAAGAAATGAAAAAAGTCAAAATATCGGCAGTTTCGTACCTAAATACAATCCCATTTGTTTTTGGTTTACAAAATTCTGAAATAAATGAGCTGATTGATTTATCATTAGATATTCCGGCAGATTGTGCCAAAAAACTGAAAACAGGGAAAACTGATATTGCACTGGTACCGATTGCAATTCTTCCAGAAATTGAGGATTATAAAATAATTTCTGATTTTTGTATAGGAGCAAACCGTGAGGTAAAATCAGTGATTCTTTTTAGCGAAACCAAACTTGAAAATATAAAAACTATTTATCTGGATTATCAATCGCTTACTTCTATAAATTTGGTAAAAATTCTGGTAAAATATTTTTGGAAAATTGATGTGGATTTTAAAAAAACAGAAGCAGGATTCGAATCGAATGTGATAAAAAACTCCGATGCAGCTGTAATTATTGGAGACAGAGCATTTTTATATTTAGACAAATACAAATACAAATACGATTTAGCAAACGAATGGTATAAATTTACAAATTTGCCTTTCGTATTTGCTGTCTGGGCAACAAAATCGGAGTTTGATAAAACATTTGAAGAGAAATTTAACAGAAGTTTAGGTTTTGGTATAAATAATATTTCGGAAGCAATAAAATCACATGCCAAAATATCTTTTAATGTAGAGGATATAAAAAATTACCTTAATAATAATATTAGTTACAATTTCGATGAAAAGAAGAAAAAGGGAATGCAATTGTTTTTTGAGTATTTGAAAAACGTTGATTAGAAAGAGACGAAATATTTAAGGAATTTAATTCACAACATAATTCCCAATTTCTAAACACTATTTGCCGCATATTAAAATTTGTTCATTTTTTTTTAGTGTAGGAGTTTAAAATCTTTAAAATTTGTATATTTGTCCACAATTATTAATTGTATTAAATTTTGACGTATGAAAACAAAAATTAGTTTTACTTTATTTTTAAGCTTGATTTATTTTAGTATAACTGTATTAAATGCACAGGTTAAAATAGTTACAGGATTTAAAAATGGTTCATACACCGAAATGGCTAATGATATTAAAAGGGTAGCCAAAGATGTAATTAAAGTTGACACAAGTTTTGTAAAAGAGGGAGAGTTTAAAATCACTGAAACTGAAGTCCCTTTCGTTTCAATAAAAACAACCACCGGTAGTTATTTCAATGGAAAACGATTAATTGGAAATATAAATAAAAAGGAAAAAGAGGTATTTTTTATTCAAGAAGATGTTTTAACTTTCATTAAAGACAAGAGTGAAAGAGAAAAAGGCAAAGATTGCACAAAGGATATTAGAATTTTGCTTCCGCTGGGGAAAGAAGAAATTCACCTGATTGTGAGAGCTGACAGTAGAATAAAATCAATAAAAGATTTACGAAATCGAACAGTATCAATAGGTTCTGTCAATCAAGGGACAAATATTACTGCCTCAACTATAAAAGAAATTACAGGTATAAACTGGAAATCTGTAAATATGTCGTTCGGTAAAGCTAAAACTGCACTTCTTAGCGGAAATATAGACGCATTTTTCTTTGTAGGTTCTGCACCTGTTAAAGATATTGCTTCGGCAGGAACCGACAGTAGATTTAAACTGGTACCCATTTCTGATAAAAAATTAGACAAACATTTCATGAAATCAAGCATTTTTGCAGATGCCTATAAATGGATTGATGCCGATGTTGGGACATATTCTGTGAATGTTTTTCTTGCTACAAATGTAAAAACTGAAGATTTTGAGGATGCCGAAAATGTAAGAATTCTACTTTCTACAATAAAGCAAAATATTGCAAAACTTCAGGAAAAAGGACATAAAGGCTGGAAATTTGTGAAATTTGATTTCTCGAAAGTCGTTAATTGGGAAATTCATGAAGCAGCCATGAAAGTTTTTGATTTATATTAATTCTCAATTATAAGCAATAGTTTTGCTAATGTTAAGAAACCCTGCGAGTATTCAAAACTCACAGGGTTTTTTATTTTCAAATTCTTACATCACCACATTTTAAAACTATAGATTTAATAGTGGCATCCAGTAATGGATTACTCATTATTTTTTAAAAAATTTCTTATAACATTAAGGAATGCATCAGGATTTTCATTGAAAGGATAATGGCCGGAATTTGGAATAATTTTTAGAATAGAATTAGGTATAAATTTTTGAAACTCAAGAGCAACTTCTTTTGGCGAAACATCATTTTCTCCATAAATTATTAGAGTTGAAGCTTTTATTTTATTAAAATATTTTTTCAAATCCATCTCTGGCGTTAAACTCAAATGCAAAGCATGTGTTTGCCATCCACCAATTATCTCAAGATTTTTATCAAATTTTAGTTCTGATTTATTCCTGAGAATTGCAGTAGAAAAATATTTGGTAAATTCAGTATTTAAATAATTCAACAAAAGCTCGTTCTTAAAAAACAAGTATTTATAATTGAATAAATTATGAATATATTCGTCATATTCTTCGTGAAAAGTTTTAGGAAGAGTCTCCTTTACATGATTGTAAAAATTATATGAATATTCAGCTTTTGAAAAAATATTGATTGGTGAAACCAAAATCAAAGTGTCAATATTTTCGGGAAATTCTAAAGCATACAATGTAGCAATAAGTGCTCCTGCCGAATGTCCAATCAATGTAATTTTTTCTTCACCAAGAATTCGTCTAATCTTTTCGATATCCGTAACCAGAGCTTCAATCCCCAAATTTTTCACCAATATTTTTGAATTTCTTTCAAAACTCTTTGATTTAAACTTATCGATTGGTCTTGTAGAGTTTCCACAAGCCCGCTGATGGTAATAATAAAAACGAAAATTGGATTCCAAATCTTTCAAGCCATCCCAAATTTCTACCGAAGGAATTAAATATCCACCCTGAACAATCAAAACTTTTTTCCCCTTGCCAATGCCTTGAAAAAAAATGTCAATACTTTCCGAAATTTTCCAAAAATTCTCTTTAACACTAACTTGTTGCGGAATATTAATTTTTCGATTAGCTAAATTTCCCGGAATATATTTATAAGAACCACAGCTCGAAATAATTAAGAATAAAGAAAAAAGAATCAGGCGAAAAATGAATTTCATTTCAGTAATTAATAATAAAACTTGTTTGAACAAAAATTTTAAAATTACAAAAATAAGAGACTTTGAGAATCTCAATATTTAACATAAAGTATTGCAACCCTTCACTTATTTTTTTGTCAATATTTTTAAGTTAATTTTACAAACAAAATTTTGAAGTATGAAAAAGCTTTTGATATTTATTTCCTTGCTACAAATTAGCATAGTCCTATTTTCGCAAAGCGATTATACACAGACAATTAGAGGAAGTATCGTTGACAAACAATCCCAAACTCCACTTATTGGAGCAACTATTGTTTTGAGTAATTCCGATCCAATTGTTGGAACAACTACTGACATAGATGGGAAATTCCGACTTGAAAAAATCCCTATTGGAAGGCAAGGGATAGTTATAAGTTATTTAGGTTACAATTCGGTGATAGTTGATAATTTAATGCTAAATTCGGGAAAAGAAATAATTTTGCAAATAGAAATGGAAGAACTGGTTTTTTCTACAGGTGAAATTATAGTGAAAGCAAAAACCGATAAAACCAGAGCAAATAACAAGATGGCAACTGTAAGCTCCCGCTCGTTCTCGATAGAAGAAACAGAAAGGTTTGCAGGAAGTTTGGGCGACCCTTCGCGCATGGCTGCAAACTATGCCGGCGTAATGTCCATCAACGACTCAAGAAATGATATAATAATCAGAGGGAATTCTCCAACTGGTTTGTTGTGGAGGCTCGATGGGGTTGAAATTCCAAATCCAAATCATTTTGGAGCTGCCGGAACAACAGGTGGTCCGGTTAGTATGTTGAATAATAATTTGTTAACTAATTCCGATTTTTTTACAAGTGCTTTTCCGGCAGAATTTGGTAATGCTTTGTCGGGAGTTTTCGATTTGAAAATGAGGACGGGAAACAACGAAAAAGCAGAATATGTTGGGCAAGTTGGTTTTAATGGTTTCGAGTTTGGAGCTGAAGGTCCGTTTTCGAAAAAATCAAATTCTTCATATCTAATAAATTACAGATATTCGACTTTAGAAGTTTTTAATAAGCTGGGCATTGATATGGGAGTTGGTGTAGCAATTCCGCAATATCAGGATTTGTCTTTTAAAATTGATATCCCCGGCACAAAATATGGCCGGTTTTCAATTTTTGGAATTGGTGGTTTGAGTTACATAGAACTTCACGACAGTGAAAAAGAGGAGGGCGACAATAGCTCTGCCTATGAAATGGGAGGCGTTGATCTTGATTTTGGTAGTGATATGGGAGTTGTTGGATTTTCGCATTTGTACTTTCTTAATGAAAAAACAAGAATAAAAACAACACTATCGGTTCTCGGAACTCAAACTACAACAAAAATTGATTCTTTACTTTTCGACGATGCAGGAGCAATTCTGGCAAACTCAAATTATTTGTTTTATCATGGTATAACTACTGAAAATAAGTATTCTTTATCGGCTCGATTGAGTAAAAAATACAATTCTAAAAATAATGTTGCCTACGGATTTGTTTATGACTTTTACCAAATAAATTATCTTGATAGTGCATACAAATACGAAACTGATGCTTTCGAAAGAAATTTCGATTTAGAAGGAAATCTGCAATTGTTAAAAGCATTTTATCAATGGCAACATCGTTTTAGCGACAAGCTGATTTTAAATTCAGGAATACATGCCCTTTATTTCGATTTAAATAATGAAATTTCTGTTGAGCCTCGCCTTGGTTTGAGTTGGAACTATTCTAACACTTCATCTGTAAATGTGGGATTTGGCCTGCATAGTCAAATACAAAACCGGCTAAATTATTTTCTCAAAACCAGACTTGAGAATGGGGAATACATTGAAACAAATAATGATTTAAAACTATCGAAGAGTAGTCAATTTGTGGTAGGTTTCGATAAATTGTTTAGCGAAAATTTACGTTTCAAATCGGAAGTTTATTATCAGCATTTATATAATATTCCGGTAAATAGAGAATATCCTGAATATTCAGCACTAAATTCCGGCGACGATTTTTATTCGCCCTTGTTAGATAGTTTGCTAAACAAAGGTACGGGAACAAATTATGGAATTGAATTTACTTTCGAGAAATTTTTAAGCAATGGATATTATTTTCTGATTACCAGCTCGTTTTTCGAGTCGAAATATGAAGGCTTTAGCGGAACTGAACACAATACAGCTTTCAATGGGAATTTTGTTTTGAATGCACTGGGAGGATATGAATTTAAAGTAGGGAAACACAATTCTATAACTTTCGATGCAAAAGTAATATATGCCGGCGGGAAGCCTTATATTCCTGTTGATATTGAAGCTTCAATTGAATCGAACTATACTGAATATGATTGGGACAAAGCTTTCGAACAAAGTTTCGACAACTATTTTCGTTTCGATTGCAGAATTGGCTTTAAAACAAATGGCAAACGAATGAATCAGGAATGGGCAGTCGATTTACAAAATATTACAGACCATAAAAATATTTATCGCCGGGAATTTTCGGGCCGTACAAAAAGTTTAATAACTGATTATCAGACAGGATTTTTCCCAATGATGCTTTGGAGAATCCAGTTTTAGAATTGAGTAATTTGAAACAAATATTACAGGTTTGGCATTCAGGCGATTAACTTATTCTCGCTGGTGCTGATTTGCAAATCCGTGTACTGGTATTCAGCTACTAAGAAAATTAATTCCCGGGATAAGTCAAACTAACAGTATTCGTCATCTTCACCTGATAGCCTTCGCCAGGAACCATATTCCCAATATTATTGACATTATAAATAGGCCAAAAAACTTCTCCTAAACCATTTTTTACTAATACAATTTCGTTTACTATAGAACTTAACATAATGCCGATAGGAGAGGGGCTTGTTCTTAAATATCCAATCAGGTTCCAGCCTGAATTTATGGAAACAGGTGAAAATGCCGGTTCACAAATGCTACCGTAAACAATAAGGTTTGTTGAAATTAAAGTTTTTATCTGATATCCTTGACCTAAGGTAAGGTTTCCAATTTGATTGATAGAAAATGCAGGCCAATAAATCAATCCTGTTCCACTTTTTACCATTTCGATATCTGAAATGATTGGCAAAAAAATACTTTCTATATCAGGATTTGATGGAATCATGTAGGTTGAAAAAATGCTCCAGCCTATTGGCAAGGCAATAATTTGTGAATCGATAAGCTGAATTTCAATTTCAAAAGTATCGGAAACTGTACAAAAATTCATATCAGAAACTACAACTGAGTAATTCCCTATTGATAAACTATCGATAT